>SKYY01000195.1 GCA_007127665.1 Balneolales bacterium
CCGAAGCCAAACCCGACGATCACGAGTCCCCGGCCACCGATCATTACAAGATCGCCTATGACATCAACAACAAGCAGGAAGGAAGTCCGGGCCTGATCCTCAACGGCGAGCTGACCGACGTCCGCTTCTCCTTCGCCCGTTGCTGCAACCCCATCCCCGGCGACGATGTGGTCGGATTCATCAGCCGCGAAGGCGACATCAAAATCCATCGGGTCACCTGCAAGAACACCCGCCACCTGATCAAAACCGACGGGGAACGCATTGTGGATGTGTCCTGGGCGCGCAACACCGGCTCCCAGTTCATGGCCGCTATCCGCATTGTCGGGGAGGATCGCGTGGGCCTGGTGAGCGACATTTCCAGCCTCATCTCCAAGAACCTCAAGACCAATATGAAAAGCATCAACGTCACCAGCGACAGCGGCATGTTCGAGGGTACGCTGATCATCATGGTGGACAATATCGGCCACCTGGAAAAGGTGATTGCCCGGCTGCAGAAGGTTGATGGTATCAAAGAAGTTTACCGGTATGAATAAAAAAAATCAATGTATATACGTATTTCATTGAATGTTCGTTAGTTGTATATTATTTCTATAGTTAACAAATGATTAGCCCGTAGTACTATTCGACAGTTACCTTCTCATGTTCCTCCTGTTCAGGGACAAGCACCAATCATAACTCTCAGTTATCGTCATTATTTACTGAAAAGCAGGTGTGCAGCACCCTGAACGTTTTTATTTACCAACCGCAATACCTAATCACTATTAGCATGACTTACACGAAAAGAGATATTGTACGTCGTATATCCGAAAAGAAAGGAGTCCCAATGGTTCAGGTCGAGCCCTGGGTTGACGCCGTAATCGAGGCCGTCCGCGACACCATGATGGAAGCAAACCCTGCATGCCGTATCGAAATCCGCGATTTTGGTGTGTTTGAGGTAAAGGTCACCAAAGCGAAGCCAAAGGCCCGCAATCCCAAGACCAACGAAGTGATCTACGTTCCAGAGCATCGGAAAACACACTTCAAGCCCAGCAAGCTTCTCAAGGAGTTCCTGCGCCAGCCGCTGAAGAAAGAAGATCTCGAAAAAGTATAACCCGGCCCGAAACGGACACCAATGCAACGAATAATCGGTGTCGATGTCGGCCTGAAACGCGTAGGTATAGCCCAGTCGGACCTGACCGGAGTTCTGGCCAGTCCGCTGGGCACTTTTACGTATGAGGACGCTATCGCCCGGATCGCCGGAATGTGTGATGCGGGTGTGGTCCGGCTTGTGGTCGTCGGCTGGCCGCTCACGCTGCGCGGCGAGGAAGGGGATTCGGTGGATATGGTCCGCAAGTTTCTCGCGAGGCTGGAGAAGGTGACCGGCAGCGTGCCCATCCAAACGCTCGACGAGCGGTTCACATCCACTATCGCCAGGCAGTCGATCCGTGATTCCGGAGCCCGCCGCAAAAAACGCCGTAAAAAGGAGTTGATTGATTCCACGGCAGCCACTATACTCCTGCAAAATTACCTGGACTCAAAGTAACTCGTTTGCAAATGGCCATTCTGCCTGTTGTAACCTATGATGACCCCGTCCTGAGGAAACCAGCCGAACCGGTGGATCCGGACCATCCGGGACTCGGAGCGTTCATAGATGACCTTTTTGATACGATGTACGAAGCCAACGGAGTGGGCCTTGCCGCTCCCCAGGTCGGCGTTTCACTGAAGCTGTTCGTGGTGGATGCGGATGCGATCACCGAAGACGAGGATGAGGAGGCTTTTGGACCCGGGGTGTTCATCAACCCGGAGATAGAGGTCGTGGATGCCGAAAAATGGGATGCCGAGGAGGGATGCCTGAGCCTGCCGGAGATCAGGGAAAAAGTTTCCCGTCCCGAAACCATCCGTATTCGCTACCAGGACCGCGATTTCAACACCCACGAGGAAGTGCACAGCGGGTGGTATGCCCGTGTGCTTCTGCATGAATATGACCACTTGCGCGGTGTGCTCTTTATCGATTACCTGGGGGCCTTCCGCAAACGGCTGATACGCAAAAAACTGGAAGAGATCCGGCTTGGAAAAGCCCGGGCGGAGTACGAGCTCGCGCCCAAGAGCAGTGAAGCCGGCGCCGGGGAGTAATCCATGATCCGCCCATCGCTCACTATTGTCTTCATGGGCAATCCCGATTTTTCGGTGCCCAGCCTGCAGCGCCTCCATGAAAGCCGGCACCAGGTGGCAGCCGTGGTCACCGGCAGCGACAAGCGTCGCGGGAGAGGGGCGAAACACTCGCCGTCCCCCGTGAAATCCGCTGCGCGGGCGCTCTCGCTCAGGGTTATTGAATCAGACAACATGCGCAGCGCCGAACTGCACAGGGAACTGCAGGCCCTGAAACCCGATCTGCTGGTCGTGGTGGCTTACAAACTGCTGCCTCCGGAAGTGCTTGCCATTCCCAAAATCGGCTCACTCAACCTGCACGCCTCGCTGTTGCCGAAATACCGGGGCGCGGCACCTATCCACTGGGCCATCATCAACGGCGAGAAGGAAACCGGCTGCACGGTTTTTCTGTTGGATGAGGGTATGGACACCGGAAAAATCATCGGACAGGTGAAAACGCCCGTTGGTCCGCTCGAAACCACCGGTGACCTTTATGACCGTCTTAAAGTTACCGGTGCCGACCTGCTGGTTCGGACGATCGACCAGCTGGCCGACAATACCGCCACGACGCACATCCAGGAGGATGCCAAAGCGACACGCGCACCGAAGATCCACCCCGATGATGCCCAAATCGATTTCAACCGCCCCGCGGACCAGGTACACAATTTCATCCGGGGAATGAGCCCGTTTCCCGGTGCATGGACCCGGTATGATGGCCGCAAACTCAAGGTCTACCGTTCCGAGCCGGCACGGGGCACACTTACGCCCGGAGAAGCGCGGATTCTTGACGGGGAAGCGCGCGCGGGCTGCCGGGACGGAGTGGTGGTGCTTGTCGAAGTGCAGCCGGAAGGCAGGAAGCGAATGAACGGAGCAGATTTCCTGAATGGACTTGGAGGGCATACGTTTCTTTCAGCGTAAGCGTTTCACATGCGTTTGGGATACATTTTTTTCTGAAATTTCCCTTAAAAAAATAGTTGCAAGATTTCCAACAACTCCGCATCATTGCATCACATCATAAAAACGCAATAAACTTCCTGATATCTATGGAAACCACGTCTTTGGTTGATGCTTGCAAGTCAGGCGACCTTGAAGAGATCAAGGCGCAGCTGAAAGCAGGTGCCGACATCAATGCCGTTTCTGCAACCGGCTCAACCCCTTTGATTTATGCGGCCCAGAACAATCAGCTGGAAGCCGTTGAGCTACTGCTCAAAAAGGGTGCCAGTGTCAATGAGAAGAACAAGATTGGCGGGACGGCCCTCAACAGAGCTGCCGAGAACGGCAATCTGGAGATGATGCATCTGTTATTTGAGCACGGTGCCCAAATAGGTCCGCTTGCTTTGATCCTCGCGGCCCGCGAGGGCCAGCTCCAGGCGGTGAAGATGCTGGTGGAAAAGGGAGCCGATATCGACGCTCGGCAACACTGGGGACAGACAGCACTTATGTTTGCGGCTAAAGAAGGCCATCTGGATGTGGTACGTTATCTGATTTCTCAGGGAGCGGATGTCCGGATTAAGGACAAAAACGGAAATACGGCGCTCAATCATGCGAATGAAAACGAGCAGGCGGATGTGGCTGTAGTCCTTCGGAGTGCCGGCGCTACCGAGAGCCGCGTCAAGAAGAAAACCGTTGTTCCCCCTCCCAGTGACGATGATGATGACGATGATGAGGTTGTAGACGACTCCTCTGATGATATCGGAGACTCTTCAGCTGATATCAAAGATATTCCGGATGAGGACGACGGTGAAGACGATGACTCCAGAGGCTGAAAACCGGGAGCGTCGCGCACAGTGTGATCACGGGCGCTGGATGCCACGGTACATGTTGCGGGTGAACTGATATGCCCCGATGCGGGTAGGCCGGTGAGCAGGGGATGGCCCGATGCGCGTATGATGGAGAGCCGGGATACCCTGACACTTGTGGGCGGGAGAACCGGGATGCCCCCCCGGACGTGTATTCGGTAGAACTGGTATGCCCCGATGTGTTTAGGCCGGTGAGCAGGGGATGCCCCATGCGATTACATGGAACAGTAGGGATGCCAGGCTATGCAACGCTTTGAATACAGGATGATGCTGGCGGTGTGGCAGAGGATCCGGAGTCCGCTAAAGAGACCCGCCCGGCTGTTTGCTAACTTGAAAAAGGTCATTAATAATGGTACATTTAAGAAACTTGTACCCAAGAATTAAACCATTGTCCGCCCGGTTATTTTCAGGTGGACGCTTCCATTATTACACATACCAATAAACCCATAAAGGACTCGTACAATATGTCAAGAATAAAAGTAGGAATTAACGGTTTTGGACGAATTGGCCGCCTGGTAACCCGTGCCATTCTGGCTGACTACAACGACAAGATCCAGGTTGTTTCGGTTAACGACCTGACGGACGCTAAAACACTCGCGCACCTGTTCAAATATGACTCGATACAGGGGAAATTTGACGGTGAAGTCCGGGCCGAAGGCGACCAGCTTGTCATCAATGGTGAGAAGATCAAAGTGAC
>SKYY01000185.1 GCA_007127665.1 Balneolales bacterium
CAGCGCATGTAGGCGATGTCGTACAGTCCGTGGTGGGTGGGACCGTCGGCGCCGGCCACGCCTGCACGGTCCATACAGAATACGACCGGCAGTTTCTGGATGGCGACATCGTGCACAATCTGATCGTATCCACGCTGCAGGAAAGTGGAGTAGATGGCCACGAATGGTTTGATGCCCTGGGTGGCGAGTCCGGCTGCAAACGTAACGGCGTGTTGTTCCGCGATACCGACATCAAATGCCCGTTCGGGAAGTTCTTCCATCATTTTGAGCATGCTAGTGCCGCTGGGCATGGCTGCCGTGATACCTACCAGCTTCGGGTTCTTTTTGGCCAGGTCGATCAGTGTATTTGCGAAGATGTCCTGATACTTCGGGATGGGTTTTACATCATTTTTAACGGCGAGTGAGTTGCCGGTCACCTTGTCGAAGGGGCTTCCGGATGCGTGCCATTTCACCTGGTCGCGTTCGGCCGGGGCAAATCCCTTGCCTTTCACGGTCACGACGTGGAGCAGCTTGGGTCCGGCGACTTTTTTCAGGTCACTGAGTTGCCGGGTGAGGTTTTTGACATTGTGCCCGTCCACGGGGCCATAGTATTTGAATCCGAGTGAGCGGAAGAGCGATCCGGGCGTGAGTGCGCTGGTGAGGGCGGCTTCGAGCCGTGAAGCCATTTTCCGCATCTTGTCGCCTGCGCCGCGGAAGTAACCAAGCATATCATAGAGATCGTCCCGGATTTTGTTGAAGGTCTGGGACGTGGTGATGTCGGCCAGATATTCATTGAGTGCGCCGACATTGGGGTCGATGGACATCCGGTTGTCATTCAGGATGACCAGGATGTCGCTGTTCTGGACCCCGGCGTTGTTCAGGCCCTCGAATGCCAGACCGGCTGTCATGGCGCCGTCACCGATGACAGCCACTACCTGCTGGTCCTTCTTCAGGAGATCACGCGCTACGGACATACCGAGTCCCGCCGAAATGGAGGTACTGGAGTGCCCCACCCCGAAAGTGTCGTAAGGGCTTTCTGTGCGTTTCGGAAAACCGGAAAGCCCCTCATACTTTCTGTTAGTATGGAAATTGTCACGCCGGCCCGTGAGGATTTTGTGCCCGTAGGCCTGGTGTCCCACATCCCAGACGAGCAGGTCGTCCGGTGTGTTATAGACATAGTGGAGTGCTGTTGTCAGTTCCACCACGCCCAGGCTGGCGCCGAAATGGCCACCGTGTATGGATACGATGTCAATTATGAAATCCCGCAGTTCCTGGCATACTTTTGGAAGTTCTTCGACGGAGAACTTTTTGAGGTCTTCGGGACTGTTGACTGCGGCCAGAAGCGGGCCGGGTACTGCCTTTTGTTTTTCCATTACGATTTTTCCTTTCTGGTAACCTGCTCAATGCGAAGCTCGGCTTCTTCCAGTTTCTTTGAACACATTTTGGACAACTTCATGCCCTCCTCATACAGGGCGATGGCTCTGTCGAGAGGAACTTCATCGGATTCAAGCTCTTTCAGTACCTCTGACAACCTTCCTAAAGCATGTTCAAATTCGAATCGTTCCTTTTCTTCTTTTTTTGTCATGGTTTTATTTCGGTGGATGTAATGGATAGCCGTAAAATAATAAAATATATGTTTTATGGGGGATGTAACCTGAATATAACAGGTATGTGCAGGTGACCGGCAAATTTGTTATCATGAATATCTGCAGTGATTTCTATCGTAAAGGACTGAGATCCGGCATACGCTTAAACAGGTAACGGACACATTTTCATTTGTTACACCAACACATTATCCACTTTATTCGCGACTGGAAAAAAACAGGGGCGGTGATGCCCAGTTCCAGATATCTGGCAAGGGATGCGGTGCGTCTGGTGGTCAAAGAGCTGAAAAAACGCCAAAGGGATCCGCTGGCCCTTCTGGAGCTTGGTCCGGGAACAGGTATTTTCACAGAGCACATTTTTCCCAATCTGAGGAAAGAGGACCACTTTGATGTGGTGGAGCTCAACAGCTATTTCTACGACATACTCCACCGCAAGTTCCGGTTTAACGGGGATGTCCGTCTTCACCATGATGATTTCCTGAAGTTCCGGCCGCAACGCACGTATGATTTCGTCATTTCAAGCCTGCCATATGAGCAGATGCCACGTACGGTGACGCTGAAAATGTGGAAACACAAGCTCTCTCTGTGCAAGCCGGGCTCGCATATCATCTACTACAAGTATGTGAACTTCAATCATTTCCGGAACCGGTTCGAAAAGCAGCTTGTGCGCCAGTATTGTTCGGATGAAAAGATCGTCTTTTTGAACATGCCGCCGGCACGGCTTTTTACACTGCGGATCGATAATCCGCAGGAGTGTATGCTGGTTTTTGACCAGGACAGCAAGGTCACAAACGGGGTCAGGCACGTCAACGGCTTTTGAGTCTCTTTTACCGATTCTTTTTTGTTCCGGGGCTGTTTTTCTGTGTGCCTTTTAGAAATCAGCGAAAATTTCTTCCGAGTTTTTCCTGATCCACTGTTTGGCTTCCCCGACTTCGGGGTAATACTGCCGGACGGTATCCCAGAAGGCCCTGCTGTGGTTGAAGTGGCGCAGGTGGCAAAGTTCGTGGATGATGATGTAGTCCATGATGGATGGCGGGCATTTCACCAACCGCCAGTTCAGTGAAATGGTGCCTTTTGACGAGCAGCTTCCCCATTTGGTCCGCTGATTGCGTATGGAAAGCCGGGAGGGAGTGAACGGCAGTCGTTCCGACCAGAAGTGAAACTTTCCGGCAAGTTCTCTTTTTGCGATACGGCGGTAGAAATCATGGACAAGGTCGGTACCGGGCTGCGGGATAAAGAGACTGCTCTGGATCAGCTGTGAAGCTGCCGGCGGAATCGCCTTGCCGGGTAAATGGTCGCGCGGATTATAGCGGTAAACGATGCCATGCTCGTGTTCCTGGAGGGTCGGTTTGCGCAGTCCGGGCACGGGGAAATCGTAAATGTGCATCCTTTGTCCCCGTAAAAGCAGGGTTCCTTGCGTCTCTTCCTTCTTTTTCTCAAGCTTCAGCACTTTTTCACGCCTGCGCAGACATGCGCTGCGGATCCAGTCGCGCTTCTCCTCGGCGAATTGCAACAGCCGGCGTTTTGAGACGCTGGCCGGACCCGAAACAATGATGGCGTCATCCTTGACCCGGATTCGCATCGTCCGCTGGCGCTTTCGCTGCACTACGGTCACCGGAGGCAGGGCTTCCTCCCCGCTCCCGCTGGTTTGAATCTGTTTGCTGTTTCCCGGATCGTTCATTGCATGCTGCTGTGGGAGTACTGTGAAATCAGTCCAGGCGGTGAACCCTCAATGCCTTGCGTGCTTTTTTCACAAAAGGATGATCTGTGTCAGGAGTGGCGGCCCTGCTGTAGTAAAAGCGGGCCATATCGCGGTTGCCTTCACGGATACTGAGTTCCCCAAGGTAGTAAAGAGAGAGGATCAGGTTGTCCCTTTCGGCAAACGGAGTCAGTTTTTCCGCGTATGCCACGGCTTTGAGAAAATCGTCCTTTGCCCCCCCGGGATCCGCCTGGTGGTAGTATCGGATAAGCCCGCGGATGGCAAAAAGATCCTCCCGCATTGTCTGCGACTCATGTGAATCAGGGTCCATCGGGTGGCTCAGGCTCTCATGAATGGCTGCGAGTGCCTCATGGTGAAGGTTCAGCTGATAGAGTGAGCGGATGTAGAGCCGCCGGTAGTAGCTGTTGTCCGGATAGCGGTGGTACAGGTCGCGCAGGTATCCCAGCGCCTTGTCGGGCTCTCTCTCGAAGTTAAGGTAGATGTGCCCCAGGAAATAGGTGGCTTCCGGCTCCACGAAGATGCTGCTGTCGGCGGCTTCGGCCAGCCGGGACAACCCTTCCTGGCGGTCACCGGAAGGCAGCATCCAGCTGAGTCTCCGGGCTATGGCATATTCTTCCACAAGAAATGCCGTAAAATAGAGGTACATGCCCACACCGAAATGAATGTCCGGCAGGTGTGGATGTTCCTCTTCAATGCGGAAAAAGTCGCGCAGGGCCCGGCGTCCGTGCCGGAAACTTCGGTACCAGCGATAACGATTGGAGTAGTAGCGGGCAATCTGGCCATTGATGACAGAACGCACAATAAGTGCATCCATGTGATTGGAATCTGAATCCAGGATGGCCTCGCAGGCCTCTATCACCTTTTCGGCCATGGCAAGAAAGTGCTCGTCGTAGGTGGTGTTTTGCAGATCAATGAGGACAGGCCACCAGGCATCCAGCGCTTCCCACAACGGCCACACCGGATGTTCGGGATATAGCCTCTGCCATTCCGAGAGTTTTCCGAGAGAAGTCTCCAGATCCCGGTTGTAGAGGTATTCGATGGCAACACGCGTATCCCGAATAAAGTGATCATCCATCAACAACGAAGGGATGGGAGTCCCTGCGCGGGCTGCATGCGCGCCCGACCTCTTCGATGCTTCATCTGTACCCATGGTGACCGACGTTATGTGAGTATCCACGGTCTCCGGCGCTTCAGATGAACCCGGTGTCCCCGATGCCGCAGGTGGCGCTGTGGTCTCTGTTCCCGCAATCCGTTC
>SKYY01000207.1 GCA_007127665.1 Balneolales bacterium
GAGCAAGGCGTCACGCGATGCAAAAAGAAGGATCCCCGTGCGCTGCCCTGAACGGTGAGCCATCAACCCGGGGAGCATTTTAAGGATAACTTCGGGACCTATGCCGTTCATGTCGCCCATCGACACAGCAAGCACCGGATGGGTGCGTTTTTTTGCGTGATGCGATCCCTTGCCTGATGTACTTTTCATCCTCGGTCAGTTAATCTCTATTCTTTATCCTCAATCGTTCAGCCATTCTCCATTCATCCATCACTTTTACCAAGTACCGATCAAACCGTATTCTTTTCATTGGTCATCCATTCATTCATTCATTCATCACTTTAGCCATGTGCCGATCAGCCGGTGCGCTTCATCTTCGTTCTACGAGCCTGTAATCACCAAAACCAGTTGTTGCTTCAAAGACGAATGACCTCTCGCCATAGTGCCAGACTTCCCGGGCGGGCTGGTTGGGTGGAAATGTCCGTTCCCGGCGGTCCGGTTCTCCATGCCGGATATAGACTTTGCCCTGATCGGATTCGTATCCGGGATTCTGCGGCGTGGTGAAATTATCAAATGCGTGGTCAATGCGGCGGAAGTATTCCACCATCAACTCGTTGTATTCTCTGTCCGGGGTCGGGTCCCGTTCCGCCCAGAATTCCCTGAAACGTCTTTCCCGCTGTTCCCGGCCTCCGCGACGCATCGCCCTGTGCTGGTCCTCATCCAGAATAAAACGCATCATGTTTATGGAAACGTCCAGGTTAAGCAGGCTGACAGGCATGTCTAACCAGTAGCTTTGATAGGTACGGCGGGCAATCACTTTCGGATCTTCACCGGAGGCCGTTTTAAGGACACGGACACGGTAGTGTGCATTCTCGAAGGTGCTGTTTGGAACCGAAAGGAGATAAAATGCGCCCGTATTTTCCATATTGTTTTCAAAAGGCCTGAGTCGCAATTGCGGCTGGTTTTCCAACATGAAGATGTCCTGGATATAGCCTTTCAGCAGTTTTTGAGGATCAAGGGAATATTCCATCATCTGTTCCCGTACGGTGGTGTCCTGTCTGGATACCCGTACTTTGTGAATTTCCAGGGAGTATGACGCCTCATCATCGAATAACGGAAACCAGATCAGAAGCTGATGGTCACGGCCAAAAGAGACATTGTTGCCCATATTCATAAGCGGGGCGGTGAAAGGGGGCTCCGGTGTGGACTGCTGGTCCATGAAATAGAAAAATGCCGTTTCTGTGTCGGTGGTATCGGGAATACGGAACCCGGGTGCCACAACCCGGCGTGTGCGACTGTTTGCGGTCGCAGTACTCTCAATCCGATACGTACCCGGCTCGAGATGTGTTACCAGCATATTCTGAAGGAAAGAGGTGCTGGACCGTGTTTGCTCATACGTTTCTGCATAAACGGTTTCGCTCCAGGTGCGGGTGATCGGGGCGGGTGCCTCTTCATTTGTCTGCGTTCCCGGAGTTCGCTTTCGGATGTTTACCTGCACTGTGGGCTCGGCAAAAAAACGCCGGACCTGTTCTTCCGTTTGCTCATCACGCATTCTCCGGAATGAAAGGAAATTGTTCTCCAGGCGAAAAGCTGTAACCAGCTTCATTCCGGCTTCCGTGGTGTCAGGCACAACAAGCTGCTCGAAAAAGACGGTGGGTTGACGGTCGCGCGCTCTCAGGTATTCGTATGTGATGCGTTGCGCCAGAACGTCGGACGCCGGTAGCAGAAAGATGAGCAATACCATCGCCGGAAGTGCGAGAGCGCAGGTTTTTCTGGCAGGAGATCTTTTTTTTGTTTTCTTCGGGTTCATGAGCAGGAGTGGATTGTCTTTTTAGCTAAACATAACCTACTTCTTACGGCCGGAATTCCCAAAAATTATCTTGCAGGACGCATACCCGGTTAGCCTGGAAACATTTTGCCGGAATTCCATAAAAAAAAGCCCATTCCCGGATCAGGATGACATCCCGGAACCGTCGGGAGTTTTCGGAACAGGTCGCGCCGTATCCTGATGATGATGCGGATGTGTGCAGTAGTGCGTATGACGATTGTTCTGGAAAACAACCCACGCAAGAAGCAGAGCACCGGTGAAGGTAACCACGATTCGTAACCAGTGTAACAGAGAGATCCCGGTTTCGGCATTATTATGACTGGGATGAAGCACAAACTGGCTGAAGAGGATCAAACCGATACTCGTGACATAAAACGCAAGCAGACGGTTGTTCCTGTGCCGGAACCAGGTTGGAAGAAAACCTGCCATACTCAGCGGAAGTACCGACAGAACAAGCAAAAGCTCAATAGTTTCGGAAAAAAAGGCAGACAATGCGGGGAGTAGCAAAAGCACAAAAGGGGTTGCAAGACAATGCACTACACAGAGTGATGAAAGAAAAATACTAAGTTTTGCAAAAATATTGGTCACTAGCGGGTACCTGTCAGATATGATGCAAGATGAACATCCAATTTATCCCTGCCATCCCTGCCACCATTTCAATCACTACCACCAATGGCATCAATGGCATTGAGGACAAACACCGTGCAAACGATATTCGTGCGTCCGGATAACAAAACCTTCCTCCGATTCCGGTAGCGGCACAGTGTTCCTGGTTTCAACGGGCAGGCAATAGATACGCTCGCAATAATCACAAATAAAATGCGCGTGATCATTGCGCACGGAGTCATTCTCGTCAATGGGATGAAGGGCATATAGCCAGTTGCGGTCCTCAGAGGCAACTTTATGCGCGATATCATGCTTGACAAAAGTATCCAGCGTTCGGTAGAGCGTGACTTTATCGAGGCGGCTGCCCTGGATTTTTTTCTGAATCTCGCCATGCGATAAAGCTGTCCTGGATGACATCAGCACATCCAGAACAAGCAACCTGTTAGATGTCACTTTCAATCCGTATTGACGGAGAAGCTGCTCGCTTTTGTTCTTTTCAAACATATTTTAAATATAATAATAATGCAATAGAGTTGCAATAACGGTTCTGCCGGCTGCGACTGTTACAGATTACGACTGATACAGAATTGATGCAGATGATTTTTTGAAAAGCGGGACTCCGGCAACGATTAAACATTTGGCGGATGAATTTTGTCCGCTTATCTTTGTGACGGATAAAAAAATAGCGACTACTTCAACAGAATAAAAGCAAAATCTGATGAACCGAAGGTCGCGAAGCGCTATGTACATGACCGGGCTGGAGCCCGGACCCACAGGAGGATGATTAAATCCTGTCATGTGAATTCATTCTGACAATATGAATCATAATTGATTTAAACACATGAAATGTCCATGACCGTAGCCGGTCACACAGAAGCATGATTATAATCGTCATGGACATTCTATGTGACCTCATGAATCAAAAATTATAAACACATGAAATGTCCATGACCGGGCATAATCCCGGACACACTGGAGCATGATTGAAAAGTCATGGGCATTCTATGTGACCTTAGAAATCGAAAACTTTAAACAGATGAAAATTGGAATCATTGGTGCCGGATTGTCGGGACTTGTAGCCGGTAGAGTGCTTACTGCAGCAGGGCACGATGTTATTGTTTTTGAAAAGAGCAGAGGATATGGCGGTCGTATGGCCACCAGGCGTGTTGACCGTGAAACAGCTGTTCGCATCGACCATGGGACGCCTTACATGACAGGCACTGACGATGCCTTCCGGAGTTTCCTTGCTGAATTGGAGCAGCAGGATCTGATCACACACTGGACCGACCGTTTATCCTGTTATACCGACGGACAGATCCTCCCGGAGTTGCCCGGACGTGACCCGCAGCCAATGTACGCCGCTCCCGGTGGCATGAATTCCATCGGAAAATATCTTGGACGCAGACTTGATGTCTATTTTGAAGAGAAGGTGGGCGGAATTACCCACATCGGTGGATCAAGGATCAAAAAAAGTCCCTGGATGATCAATTCGTCTTCGATAAACGTTTTTGAGGCAGATGCTGTTATCATCGCTACACCAGCCATTCAGGCATACGGCCTGATAGCAACAGCCCAGGATGAATTCGCTCTGAGAAAGATGATAACCGTGCTCGACGATATATCTTACAGCTCCACCATTTCACTCATGGCAGGTTATGGCGAGAGAATCCCTCCGGAATGGAGGGCCGTTCTCTGTGATCATCCGGTCATCTCGTGGATCTGCAATGAAGGCAGCAAGCGCGACTTTCACGGAGAAATGAATCTGGTTTTCCATACCACCGACAAGTTCGCAAAGGAAATGCTGGAATCCGAGGATAAAACCCGAATGGAATCAAAAATTCTGAAAGATCTTGGCGGGATACTGGGTTCATGGGCGGAACGCCCCGAATGGCTTCAATCACACTTTTGGAGATACCATCTGCCTAAAAAGAGTCTGGACATGCCCTTCCTGGAGTCGGAGGACGATCTGGCCCCGATTGCGCTTGTCGGAGATTATTTCCAGGGCCGTTCCATGGAGGCCGCATACCTGTCCGGCCTGAAACTGGGAAATCACTGGGTGGAAAAATTCTCCTGAAATAACTCGGGACTGTGAAAGAACTGCTAAAACTCAACAGCTA
>SKYY01000129.1 GCA_007127665.1 Balneolales bacterium
AAAAGCAGGAGTTCACAGAATATCTCCGGAATGCATCGCGAACAGTTTATGAGCGAAACAGGGATGTGATTGCAGATCTGAAGGAAAGCTTCAGCAATAGAGAATTATATCAGAAAATCGGAAATGTTGATGATCCGGATCTTTACAGGCTTTGTTATGAATACCTGCCTCTAAAGTTCAGCCGCAGGCATGGAGATCCAAGTCGGCCATGGAACCAGTTCTCCATCAATACTCATAGTGAGAAGGACGGCTCAAAGATTTTGGACTATGAAGGAAACTGGCGTGATATCTTCCAAAATTGGGAAGCGCTGGCTTATGCGTACCCCGGTTTCATTGAAGGGATGGTTTTCAAGTTCCTGAACAATTCCACCTTTGACGGGTACAACCCATACCGCATTACAAAAAGCGGCTTTGACTGGGAAACCATAGAGCCGGACAATCCCTGGTCATATATTGGATATTGGGGGGATCATCAAATTATCTACCTCCTGAAGTTTCTCGAGTTTTACCAGCGTTACAATCCGGATGCACTTTCCAATTTGTTTGACAGGAAATGTTTTGTCTATGCAAATGTGCCTTATCGAATTGCGGAATACTCTGAAATAGCAGAAGATCCGCAGAATACGATTACTTTTAATGAAGACCTGGATCAGAAGTTAAGGGACCGTGTTGCTGATTTGGGTGCTGATGGCGCATTGCTGACAAACAATAGCGGTGCGATCCATCGTGTCAATTTCCTGGAAAAGATCCTTGCGACGGTGCTGGCAAAAATTTCGAATTTTGTACCTGAAGCAGGTATCTGGCTGACCACCCAGCGTCCTGAATGGAATGACGCAAACAACGCACTGGTCGGAAACGGGGCCTCAATGATCACCCTGTGCTACCTCCGGAGGTTCCTGAAGTTTTTCGTGCAGATACTGAAGAGCGAACCCACATCCAGGATTCATGTCTCCAAAGAGTTGAGTGTTTTTTTCAACCGGATTTCAACCATTTTAAGTACTCATGAGCATCTGCTGAACGCATCCATCGACAAGATGAATCGCAAGGCTGTCACAGATGCACTCGGCGAAGCCGGCAGCGACTACAGGCTGGGTGTTTACAACCAGGGCTTCAGCGGTGAAATGACCACACTCGGGCTTTCGGAAATAGCCCGATGCACCGAAACGGCATTGAAATTTTTAGAGCACAGTATTCAGGCAAATCGTCGTGAGGACAACCTCTTCCATTCCTACAACCTGATCAGTTACAAAGAAGACGGAATATCCGTTTCACAACTTTATGAAATGCTTGAAGGCCAGGTTGCCGTACTCAGTTCCGGATATCTCGCACCAGATCAAAGTGTTCTGGTTCTGGATGCATTGAAAAAGAGCGCTTTGTTCCGCGAAGATCAAAACAGTTATCTGCTCTATCCTGATAAGGATCTTCCCGGTTTTCTCGAAAAAAACAATGTGCCTCAAGCCGCTGTTGAGAATTCGGAACTTCTTTCAAAAATGGCAGCCGGGAATGACCACAGCATCATTCAAAAGGACATTAAAGGCAAGTACCATTTCAATGGAAATTTCAGGAATGCATCAGATGTGAAAGCGGCATTGCGTGCATTGAAAGGAACGGAATACAGTTCACTTGCAGAAAAAGAGAAAGATTACGTGTTGGATGTATTCGAAAAGGTATTCCATCATAAAGCCTTCACGGGACGCTCAGGTACTTTTTTTTCCTATGAGGGACTTGGATCAATATACTGGCACATGGTCTCAAAACTTCACCTGGCTGTGGCGGAAGTATATCTTGATGCCTCTGAAAGGTCGGTGGAGGCACCTGTCCTGAAGAGATTATATGCCCATTTCAGGGATATAGGAGATGGGATTGGCATACACAAATCGCCTGAGTTGTACGGAGCATATCCAACAGATCCCTATTCCCATACGCCGAAGCACAGAGGCGCGCAACAACCCGGCATGACCGGCCAGGTAAAAGAAGACATACTTGTAAGCATTGCCGAACTGGGAGTGACCATCGAAGATGGTGCTTTAGGTTTTACCCCGAAAATGCTTGCCAGACAGGAGTTTACCGCCACGCAAGAAAAAATGGAATTTATAGACGTGCATCAACATTGGGAGTCGATTCACCTTCCTCAAGAATCCGTTTGTTTTTCCATTTGTCAGGTTCCTGTTATCTATGAAATCTCGGATTCGGATGTCATTCATGTTGCATTTGAAAACTCGGAGACGAAAGAATACGATGGGCTCAAACTTGATTCGGCGGTAAGCAGCGAAATATTCATGCGCACCGGTAACGTAAAAAAAATCACCGTTTTTCTGAAAGAATCTCACCTTAACCCATAGGAAAAGATCATGAAAGCCACGATAACAACTGCAGTTACGATACTTACATTTTTTACAATGTTTTCCTGTTCTAAACCATCTGAGCATGATTTCTCATCAATCACCATAACAGCTGAAGAAATTCTTGGTGATCCCTACTACAGGGCAATTTCTTTTGGAGCTTACCGGGAAACTACAAGGGATATCCAGCCGACTCTGCCTCAGCTCAGAGACGATGTGAAATTGCTTCACGCGATGGGTATTCGTTTTTTGAGAACATACAATGTCTATCTGGATGAAGCTACCAATCTTCTGAAAGTCATCAGGGAAATGAAGGATGAAGATCCCGATTTCGAGATGTACGTGATGCTTGGCGCATGGATTGATGCAAAAAACGCCTGGACCGATGAGCCGGAGCGAATCCGGGATGTGGATGCCCCGCGCAATGCCGAAGAAATTGCACGGGCTGTCGAGCTTGCTCAAGAATATCCCGATATCATAAAAATCATTGCCGTAGGCAACGAAGCGATGGTACATTGGGCTACAGAATATTACGTGGAGCCCTCCATCATACTGTATTGGGTAAACCACCTCCAGGATATGAAAGCTCGTGGCGAGTTGCCCGAAAAACTCTGGATAACCAGCTCCGACAACTTCGCGTCATGGGGAGGCGGCGGTGAAGAATACCACAATGAGGATCTCAATGCATTGATCCATGCCGTGGATTTCATTTCAATGCACACCTACCCCATGCATGACACACATTACAACCCGCTTTTCTGGGGAGTGCCTGAAGAAGAAGAGCATCTGTCGGACCTTGAGAAAGTGCATTCCGCCATGGACAGAGCGCTCGATTATGCCGTGATGCAATATGAGAGTGTAATCGAATACATGAGAAGTCTCGGTGTAGAGAAACCGGTTCATATCGGTGAAACCGGATGGGCCACAGTCTCGAATGAATACTATGGAGAAGGCGGGGCAAATGCCATAGATGAATATAAGTCCGGCATTTACCATCGGTTGATCAGGGATTGGTCCGATGAAAATCATGTAAGCGTCTTCTATTTTGAAGCGTTTGATGAGCCCTGGAAAGATGCACAGAACCCGCTGGGATCCGAAAATCATTTCGGATTGATAACCTTGCAGGCCCAGGCAAAGTATGCCATTTGGGATCTTGTGGATGCAGGCGTTTTCGATGGATTGACCAGGGATGGCATGCCCATCACGAAAACGTACGACGGCGATCTGGATTCGTTGCTTCAGGATGTACTCGTGCCTCCAACCGATGCCGAGATCAGAGCTCGTCTGGAAGAAAGGCAAAGCCAGCAAGACTGAAATCAGTATCCGTATGGAAATAGCCGGTCATGAAAGGATCCCATCATCAATGATGAACTGATAAATGTCTTGTTTTTTGTTATTGAAGGTTTAATGGAAAATTCGATGATTATTTTTATTAAAAACACAACGTAAAGCAATGGAAAATTCAGCTATCACGAAGAGGGGCAAGGTACCGATCGTGCAAAAAATGTCCTTCGGGACCGGCCACTTCATATTGAACCTTTTGCCGGGGGCCCTGGGTGTATTCATGTTTTTTCTGCTTACGGCCTTTGGCATGGACCCGTTTCTTGCCGGTTTGTTGGGTGGATTGCCAAGGATATTCGATGCCCTTTCCGACCCTATCATGGGTTTCATATCTGACAATACGAATACGCGCTGGGGACGTCGTCGCCCTTATGTCTTTATTGGTGCCATTTTAAGCGGGATATTTTTCATCCTGTTATGGCAGCTTGATGAAACAAATTCCGTCACTTACAATTTCTGGTATTTCCTGATCATGTCCATGGTCTTCCTGGTAGGAAATACCATGTTTGCAACTCCATTGATCGGTCTGGGTTATGAAATGACGGACGATTACAATGAGCGCACCAAGCTAATGGCCTTTTCCCAGACAATTGGCCAGATTGCATGGATGATCGTTCCCTGGTTCTGGGTGCTCGTTGCAAATCCCAATCTGTTCGCGGATCAAGCCACCGGTGTCAGGCAGCTGTCCATAGCAGTAGGTGCTACCTGTATGCTTCTGGGATTGTTACCGGCAATATTCTGCAGAGGAATAGACAGCGATAAAATTGAGAACAGAAAAGAACTCTCATTCAGAACAATCTTGTCAAATCTGAAAGATCTTCTGAGCGGAATCTTATTAAT
>SKYY01000174.1 GCA_007127665.1 Balneolales bacterium
CAACCAGCGGGACGACCACCGCAAAAAAGAGAAAACCAAAGTGGCGGCGGCCCGGATTGCGGAACAGCGGAAAGAAACGGATGGTCACATTGCCCATGCCAAGGCTGGCAACCTGGGCACCGATGATGCCTATGGATATCATGACCCGTGTGAGCCCGAACTGTTCTGCTTCAAGGACATACGGAAACAGCCAGATAACGTTCACGAATCCGATCAATGCTCCAATGTAGGAGTATATCGTATTGGCAAAGCTCTGTCTAAGAATCAGTCCCATGTGCAGCGTTCTGATTGCGCATGTGCTAACATTGCGGTTTGGCTGTAAAAAAGATGATCAGGTACGTTTCCCGGCAATTTTTTCCCGCATCCTGCGGTACCTCAATTTCCGGATAAATATACGCTGTGCCGGGGTAACATACTGCTCCGGTTTTCGCAGTGCCGCAAGCAGGTATCCCAGATAGCTCCAGAGTGCCGAGATCATGAACGGTTTCATCCGGTAACGTTTTGCGGATGCCGCCAGAGAGATGACAGGGCCATATCCCAGACGATAGAACATCTCCCCGGTCATCTTGTGCAGTTTGAGCGGAGGTGTCTTGGCGCCGGTTGGACGCCGGTGGATTACGACAAGATCCGGGAGAACCCGGATTTTCCATCCGTGATACTCCGCCAGCAATTCGTCAAGTGTGTCCCATCCATAAATGGGAGGCAGGCCGCCAATGTCCCGGTAGCACGCCATACGATAGGCTTTGATCGGTCCCCGCACGTGGTACCGGTCGGTCAGCTTCTCCACTTCAACCTGATCGGTCTCCGCCCTGGTGTTATCCTTCACAGGAACCGCACAAACACCACCACAAATGCCGGACTCCGGCTCATCAGCAAACCGCTGGATGACCTTCTGGAAGTAATCAGGCGGCAATATGAGATCGGCGTCCAGTTTGACGACGGCATCCCATGAGTTATCGGGAAACTGATCCAGGCCGTATGAAAACGTTTCGACCACTTTGGAGCCGATCTGGTGACGAGCCTTGCCCGGCCGTTCAAGGACGTGGATCCAGTCATGGCCAGCAGCCTCTCCGCGCGCAATGGCTGCCGTTCTGTCGTCAGATCCGTCATCCACAATCACAAAAGTGTCAGGCCTGTGTCTTTGCGCGATCACAGACCGCATGAAATCCGCGATAAACGGCTCTTCGTTGTGGGCAGGGGTAATGATTCCGTATGACAGCATGGTCGGTACTGGTCAGTGCAAAAATGTAAATAATAGTAAAAAATGAGATTGTAAGCATTCTGTGTGCTGCTTACTTCCTTACGGCTTCCACAACATACCAGCGCGGTGTGAACATACGAAGAATCGGACGGATTCCCGGCCTCAAAACAGGATTTTTCCATTTAGCTCGGCGTACGATTGTCCATCCGGCATGATCCAGAAGCCAGTCGAACTGCCAGTCTTCGAATTCGTGGAAGTGGCGGTCCCAAGGATCGGTTTTGCTGCGGTAGGCCGATGCAAACCATAGTCGAAGAGGAACCGATGCAAACAGATGCCTCGCCGGCAGTTTCTCCAGTACGGTCAGCGGATTGAGCAGGTGCTCGAAAATTTCGAAAGCTGTGCAGACGTCGGCCTTTATTTCCGCTACTTTCAACGGCTCCCTGTCCAGGTCGAAATCGGTGTTCAGAACCCGGTATCCCTGATCCCTGAGGATAGCAGAGAAGGGGTTATCGGCGCCAAGGTCAAGGATGGTCTGATCCTTGCCAATGCGTCCATTCATGAATGCAAGTGTGAGGCGGTAGCGGCGTTGGTGCGCATCGTATGATGTCAGAGGCATGGTCTCAAAAGGTTTTTTTCGGTTCGATCAATGCGTGAGTGCACGTGTTCCTGAGTTTCAGTTACAGAGATATCGATTGTTTGCCGGAAAGGATTGTTGCAGCCTGGCTTAAAATCATGTCCGGCATAAGATACCCGTTTTCTGTCAGTGTACGAAGGAGTTCCAGTGACTGGAACGAATTAATATTTTCCCGGCCTGTGAACAGGCTATGGAATACTTCCGGTTCCATGATGCCGTACCATGCCATTGGATGGCGGCTGTATTCGTTTTTTAGTTTCCTGCGCTTATTCCACTTCTGATACAAACTCTGTGCCGGCCGGAAGATCGGGGTATTCCGGATGGTTTCGCGCAGCTTCAGGACGGGTTTTTCCGGTTGATGTGTTTTGATGCTGAAAGGGGAAAGGCGTTCTATATAATCGGTATACAGGCCTTTGTCATGCCGGAAGGCAAGTGGTACCGTCTGCCAGAAACGCATGTAGTCCTGATCACAAAAAGGCAGCAGGTGATCCAAACCGAAAAATTCGTAAACACGAGTTGCGGCGACGATAAACCGCGGCTGGCGCTGGCGAAGATTCCACATTTCACAGGCTCTGGGGCTGTCGGGATAGCGTCTCAGATCGCCGATACTATCCAGGATCCGATCCCGGAACCACGGCCCGATTTGTTCATCGTATTCAGACCAGTCCCACAGATAATAGTGGTAATGGAAGATGTGTTGAAGAATGGTTTCGGCACGGGTCTCAGGGTTCTCCCGGTAGGTGTAATTGTCATATACTCCCTTGTCGCCTACGAGCACACCGCCAACGTGGCCTCCCAAAACAACACCTTCCGAAGGTATATTTCCATGACCTGTCAGCTCGCCAAATGCCACAAATTCCTGAATATTCGGGATTCTGGCCTCCCGCGACGCCTGGCGGTAATAATCGCGCCGTTTGTTACTGTGGAACCATCGCTGCCAATTATCCGACGTATATGTTACACCTGTCCACGAAAATCCGAGCTTTTCGGCAATCTGATGGCTCAGCTTCATTTCCGCACTGTTTTTGGTGCCGTAACTGATGCAATGGACATCGGTACAATGTAAACGGGAAAGGGAAAGGGCGATCAGACGCGAGTCATATCCCCCACTTAAAGGGAGAATGATGGGGCGCCCATCGGCATATTCAACGGCCCGCTTCATGGTCTGCAACACAATATCGTCCAGATCATGGGTAAGCTGATCACGGGAAGCATTCTGGTATGTATGTACATACTCCTTGTATTGATGTATTTTGGCGTGCAGCGCATCGTTATCGTGGGAACGACGTATTTCCACCAGGGTTCCCGGTTCAACCTCCCGGATATTTTCCATCAGGGTTTCCTTGCCGGTTACGTAGCCAAGTACCAGGTACTCCGCTGCCAGGAGCGGATCTATCTGCTTGTTGTCCATGGCATCGGCGATCTTGCCAGGGATTGTGCCGATAAGGACATTGTCACCGTCCAGGGCGTAGTAGAGAGGCAGCGACTGCAGATGGTCCACCGCCAGCCAGACGGTATCCGGGAGGATACGGACCCAGCAGAACCGCCCGATTAATCCGGAACACAGCCGGGTGGCATCGGAAACGGTGGTGGTGTCGGCAAACAGGTCCGCCATCTCCTGTCCTGAGAGAAAACGGCTCTGGTTCCAGATGGCACCTGCAATCAGGTCCGGGGGAGAAGAGTACAATTCATGTCTGTTTTTGGGTAGTAACCGAACGTTCAGTTTCATAGGTCTATTTGATGCTATTAAGGTGTCCTCCCAGACCTGGCCGGTGCCGTAAGCAGTCCGGCAAGTCGCCTTGTGAGTTCAGGTCGGGCATAACGGGAGATTTCCTGCTTGTCTGGCTGAATTACCGGTTTGCCGTCTGAAGGACGCATTTCGTTTTTTCTTTCACCTCTTTTTCCCGCGAGCCATTCAATCCAGTCGGCAGGGCCATCGGTATCTTCGTAATCAAATGCCTTTCCAATACCGCACGCATGGACTATTTCCGCGGCATCACCTTCCGGCGGACCGATCACCATGACAGGCCGGCCGGCGTAGAGATAGTCGTAAAGTTTGCCTGGTATGAGGATGCGGCTGTCATCCGAACGATGAACAACCACCACATTCATATCGGATTGCTGCATAAGGGCGGTCGCTTTTTTATGGGGGACATACGGCAGTACCGTAACTTTGGTTTCGAGGTCAAGTTCCCTGATCAGGTCATGGAGGCGTGGATGGACCATTCCGACAAACTCCACCTTGAGCGGCATTTGTGACAGGTTACTGACAGCCTCAAGCAGGTTGTAAGGAAGACATGTTTCCGTGATACTGCCCACATGCCGTATCATGAAGGGCTCTTTTTTACCTTCATGGATTCGGTTGGCGTCCGGATCGAGACTTTGGCTGCCGGATTGTGAGCCGGTACCAGATATGCGGCCATCACTCGGGGTTATGGATGCCGGGAAATCATCCGGATCGAAGCCGTTGGGGATCGTGTGATAGATCCGCGCCACCTTTTCGGCAAAATAACGGGCGGTGCCCGGTGCCGTGACAGTCACTTCATCGGCCTGTTGCAGTATGGACATTTCCATGCGGAGGTCACGTCGACGGGTGAAACCTGTGCGCGG
>SKYY01000135.1 GCA_007127665.1 Balneolales bacterium
CCGGCAATTTGAGTGGTACCCGGAGGTAATGGACCGGAGCAGATTCTGCCGGATATTGCTGGTCAATTGATGCGGAATGTACGGGTGAGTTTTAGCGGTTCAGCCTGTAATCCAGCTCATCCTGACGTCCATCAGCAATCTTTTCGTGATCTTCCCGGTCGATAAGGCGAAGGGAGGATGAATTCATGCAATAGCGCAAACCGGTAGGTTCCGGTCCGTCGTCAAACACATGGCCCAGATGACCGCCGCATCGCGCACAATGCACCTCGGTCCGGGGCATGAGCAGCTTGAAGTCCTTTTTGGTGCCGACGTGGTCCGTGGAGAGCGGTGCAAAAAAACTGGGCCAGCCTGAAGAGGACCGGAATTTTGCATTGGATGAAAACAGGGGATTGGAGCATCCGCGGCACACGTAAACCCCTTCTGTTTCGGTGGCATGATACTCGTTGTCAAAGGGCCGCTCGGTTCCTTCCGATCGTTGCACCTGGAATTCGGTTCCGGAGAGCCGTTCCTGCCACTCCTCTTCTGAAAGCGTGATTTTCTTTTCGGGTGACGGGAAAAGGGAAGCATTGAACCACTCAGGTATCGACGGCTTCCTGTCTGCATTCTCTGATTTACTGTGGATATTCACGATGAAACCATTTAGATTTGTTGATGTGTCAGCAAGTGAGCGGAAGTTGTGGCAGTTTTTTTTTGTGTTTTAAGAATGAAAGACGTCAGAATCTTCACCTTAGAAACGTTTACAACTTCAGGAATCATTCCTTTTATTGGAGATCTTTGTTTTCCCGGCTTTTCCCCGGGCGCTGTATTCGGGTACTTTCTCCGTGTGCGTAGTCCGATTGGAATCATGTCGGGATTTGAACTGTTACATGTAATGTAAACCGCAAACAAAAACAGCGAGGGAATATGAGCAAGGGAAATATCTTGATCAGTGTTATCATTGGTTCATTCATCGGTGCCCTTCTGGGCGTACTGTTCGCCCCGGACAAGGGTGAAAGGACCCGCAAGCAAATCGTGAAGAAAAGCGACGAATACGGCGACCTGGTGAAAACCGAATTTGATGACTTCGTAAAAACCATGAGAAAAAAGTATGAAACAGCCCTTGACGATACCGAGCAGATTATCAGCAAGGGCAGAGCCAAGGCGGACGAATTGAGAAACGAAGTCAAAAAAGCACTGAAATAACAGCGTGTTACACCTCCGGGTCATGTACGGTCCGGGGTGATTATTTTTAATTTTCCGAAATTGCCGGTATCATGCCTGTCCTTTAACCAGGAACGGAGATACCGGCTTTTTTTATGGAAACAACCCTTGTTTACGAGATCATCGGCTACGTTGCCTCGGTTCTGATCGCCGTATCGCTGATGATGAGCGCAATTGTACGCTTGCGCGTCATAAACTTGATCGGAGCGGCAACGTTCTGCCTCTACGGAATCCTTATCGGCGCTGTTCCGGTTGCGGCGATGAACGGTTTTATTGTCCTGATCAATATCTATTATCTTGCAAAAATGCTTGGCGACCGGGAGTATTTCCGCTTGCTCAGGGTATCGCCGGACGGGGAATACCTTCGCGCTTTTCTCGATTTTTACAAGGATGACATCCGCAAATTCCAGCCCGATTTTGATTTCAAACCGGCGGAAAACGATATCTGCATTTTTGTTCTGAGGGATATGGTTCCCGGCGGACTTGTTATCGGCAGGCCTGATGGCAAGGATGTGCTGACCATACGCCTGGACTTTGTCATTCCTCATTTCAGGGATTTCAAAATCAGCACGTATCTTTTCAATGAAGAGAAGGCGTTTCTGCGCGACGCGGGTTTCCGGAAACTGGTTGCCTATGCCAGGGAGAAGACGCATCGGGCCTATCTGGAAAGAGTAGGTTTCCACAAGTCTGAAAAGCAGGAAGGCCGGTTTGAAATGGCAATATGAGCAACTTCAGCGATTCGGAGAACGGAAGGGATAAGCCGCCTTGCGATAACGGTTTTTCAGGATGAGGAACACCGATATAAAGAGCGATACCAGCGCAACTGCCGATCCCACCAGCAGAAATGCCGCAGGTATGGAAATCGCATCCACAAGAGGCTGTGTCATAACGGGAGAAAGGAACTGTCCGAGGAATACAGCTGTGGTCAGTATCCCTGAGATGCGCCCGCGCAGATGTTCGGGCGCTTCGGATAGCAGCCAGATGCTGGAATTGGGCATCAGAAGTCCGGATCCGATACCCCCGATGACCATTCCCAGGAAAATATGGTGATAGGATCCCGAGAAAGAGATCAGTACATAGCCGGTTCCAAGAAGGAAAAAGCAGAGGAGATAGACGGCGGGATAGGTCAATCGCCGGAGAAAATGGTGGAAATTGAGCGAGGTGATTGCGCCCATCAGGACAAAAGAGGAGAGTGCCAGGCCGATACGCGTGCTGTTCATATCCCCGAAACGGTCGAGCAGGAATGGAATATGGACCGGTATCATATAAAACATGGCCATGCCGAAGAAGGCCATGGAAACGATCAGCGCGGTGATGATCAGTGAGACCGAGCGGGTCCGGGGGCTCGTCTGATCATCTTTTGGGGGCTGTAATCGTACGGGTTCCGTGATAAAAAGCCAGATTGCCGGGATCAGGAAGAGGGCCGTTGCGTAGATAAGGAAGGGGGCACGCCAGCTGATGTCGGCGAGAATGCCTCCGCCGGTGATAAAGATCACACCGCCGAAAGCCATGAATGCGTTCATCAAGCCCATCATCCGCTGCCTCTCCAGGCCTTTGTAGAAGTCGCCGATCAGTGTGACGCAGACTGTCATGACACCGGCCACTGCCACTCCGAGCAGGGCGCGGCTGACAAGGATGGCGGTCAGGCTGTCCAGCCAGGAACCTGCGGAGCCGGCAAGTCCGTACAGCAGCGTGGCTGCCAGAAGCAGCTTTTTTCGTCCGAACCGGTCAACCAGATAGCCGGCAACCGGTGATGAAATGACGATGAAAAGTGCGGGCATGGTGAGTACCAGCCGGGTCAGGAATGCGGCATCCGGTGTATCGGCGAAAGCCTCGCTCATGACCGGGAGTACCGGTCCGATCGTGGCCCCCGACATGACGGTCAGCGTGCTGGTGAGCAGTATGACTATTTTTTTTGCGATAGCTGGTGCCGATGGCTTTGTGGTGAGATCAACCCTCTGCCTGACAGGTATTCGTTACATTTCTATCCGGCTTGGAAAGATATCAGTGTAAAGAAGGTCTGTGAATGAAGAAAGAATACACTTTCTTGATCACAAACAGCCTGATTGAGGACTGTCATGGAAAAATCGAGAAAACCCCGGACAATATTATGAATATTTCCAATGATCTTGATTATATTGTTATTGATGAAATTTATTACAATATCGAGAACTATCATTCCTCATGAATATTCAGCAGCTTACCTACATTATTGCCATCGACCGTTTTCGTCATTTTGCCAGGGCTGCGGAGCATTGCCGTGTCACTCAGCCCACGCTGAGCACCATGCTCAACCGGCTTGAAGAGGAGTTGGGGGTTAAGGTTTTTGATCGAAGCAGGTCACCGGTGATGCCCACGGAAACCGGAAAGCGGATCATAGCCCAGGCTCGCAGGATTCTGGAAGAAGTGGATCACCTGCATCGTCTGGCCGGCGAGATGAGCGACCAGGTGGAGGGGGAACTGCGGCTGGGTGTTATCCCGACTGTAGCGCCGTTTCTCTTGCCATTGTTTCTTCAGGATTTGTTGGATGCGTATCCCAAGCTGCGGATCACTATAAACGAGCTCACCACCAGCGAGATCATAATCCAGCTCAAGAGCAACATGATTGATGCGGGTATTCTGGCCACGCCGCTCGGACAGGAAGCGATCCGGGAGATCCCGCTGTATAATGAACCATTCGTGGTTTACCGGAGCAAGATGCTTCCACCTGTCACGTCGAAGAAAAAACCGGGCAAGGTGATGCCGGAAGACCTGGACCTGGACCGCCTCTGGCTGCTTGAAGAAGGCCACTGCCTGCGCAGTCAGATTGCCGCGTTGTGTGAATTGAAAAAACAGAACAAGACCTACAGCAATCTGGTTTATGAAGCAGGCAGCATCGACTCCCTTAAGCGGCTGGTCGATTCCAACAGCGGCATTACCATTCTTCCTGCGCTGGCCATCCGCGAGTTTACGGAAAAGGAGCTGGAATCGGTACAGTATTTCCGTGATCCGGTTCCGGCAAGGCAGATCAGTATCGTCACATACCGCCATCATCTCAAAGAGCGGATAGTGGATGTGCTGAAGGAGGAAGTCCAGAAAAGGGTTGCCCCTCTGGTCGATGAGAGCACGCCATACAAGATTCTGGAAGTGTGATCTGCAACATCAGCGCCAGATCCGGTAGCCGAGACGGACCTCATCCGCAATTTCAGAAAAGCGACTGCTGCACCAGGCTTCTTCCGCATCCTCCAAA
>SKYY01000189.1 GCA_007127665.1 Balneolales bacterium
AGCTGCGCCGCCAGCGTTTTATTGTGGCTCATCACGAGCGTAGGCCGCCCGGTTTTCTCGATAACCGAAGCCATGGTGCGTGTTTTCCCTGAACCGGTAATACCCAGGAGCGTCTGGTAGCGATCCCCTTTGCGGATGCCGTCAAGCAGTTCCGTGATGGCTTTGGGCTGGTCGCCGGCCGGTTTGAACGGGGAAACAAGTTTAAAATCGGACATCGGTTCTTTTTCTATTCAATAAATCATTACATTTTACAGCCGTGGATCCGGCAGGTCTAGCGGTCGTTCCGTCCATGCCTGCCAATGCACGCTGCGTATCACATAGATACGCAAACTCCTTTTTCATTACAGGAAATGGAAGAAATATTTGCCGATACGGATCCATTTTGTGCAGGATGAACCGCATTCCGGGATTAAAATTGAAACGAAACTTCCGGTTGCTTCATTTCACCCATTGTTACATCAATCAACGCAGTCTGACAGCAACAGAATCACAGTTACATACATGAACCAGAACCAGAACAGCCTGAATGCGTTCCGTGAGCGCATTGACGACATCGACAATGAGATCCTGCGTCTTCTTCGTGAAAGAAACGATACCGTAAAGCAGGTCATATCCACAAAAATACAAAATAAACTGCCCATTTTTGTGCCCGACAGGGAGGATGAGAAAATTGCCGATTTTCGCAGTAAGGCCGAAGCGCACAGTCTGGATGCCGACTGGGCGGAGGATTTTCTGCGCATGATCATGAGCTCCTCACGCGCCTATCAGTCAGGCAAAACGTTTCCGCAAACCAGTGCGGGCAGCAGGAACATTCTGATGGTCGGCGGGCGCGGCGGCATGGGATCGCTCTACACGCGCATCGCCGAACTTTCGGGACATCGTGTCACCATTCTGGATCGAGGAGACTGGGACCGGGTGGATACGCTTGTGCGCGGACAGCATCTGGTGATCATCACGGTACCCATCAATGTGACACAGGAAATCATTGAACGGATCGGCCCGCATCTGGAACCGGATACCATTCTGGCCGATTTCACCAGCAACAAATCCCATATCCTGGATGCAATGATGCATGCCCACAAAGGTCCCGTCGTGGCGCTTCACCCGATGCATGGCCCGGATGTCTCCAACGTCTCCCGCCAGTTGATGATGGTGTGTCACGGGCGCAATGCAGAGGCCTGTGAATGGGTTCTGGAGCAGTTTAGCCTCTGGGGGATGCGTATCAAGTTCGTGGATCCGGAGCAGCATGACCGTGCGATGCACCTGATCCAGGGCCTGCGCCACTTCGTTGCCTTGCTGCACGGGTCGTTCATGAGGGAATTTGACCTCAAACCGGAGGATATGGCCGACTTCTCCAGCCCGATATATCGCGCAGAACTCATGATGACGGGACGTATTTTTGCCCAGGACGCCGAACTCTACGCCGATATCGTGTTCTCGACCTTTGAGCGGCGCACGCTGCTCCTGGAGTTCCTGGAACATCACAAAAAACTTGCGCGGCTCGTTACAGAAAATGACCGCGAAGGATTTGTTCGTGAATTCCGGAAAATAAATGAATTTTTTGGCGATTTTGCGGAACAGGCCCTGACCGAAAGCAGCTACATGATCAACCGGCTGGCCGACCGGTTCGGCTGATCTGTGCAAATGCTGTCAGCTCTGATTTACCGGAAGACTACTTTACAACAAAAAGCTCCGCTTCCATGATTCATTCCAAGTTCAATAACAACGAAATGTGTGCACAAACGTCAAATCCCATGAACTCTTCAAAGCACCATAGCCACTTAAAGAACCGCTCAAAGCGTATCCACCCATATTTTCAAAAGTACCCGTTGCACCGGTTCGTCCGGTCAATGCGGCTGGCCGTTTTCTGCCTGCTTGTTCTCATGGCAGCCGGTGCCCTTACGGATGTGCAGGCCGATGAAAAGCGACCCATAACCCCGGAGGATCTCTGGAACATGAAGCGCGCCGGAACGGGAAATGCCTCACCGGACGGGAACTATCTCGTTTTCCCCGTCACGCGCTACGATATTGAAGAAGACCGGTCGTATACGAACCTGTACCGGTCCCGCCTGGATGGGGAAGGCCTCCGAAAGTTCACAACACAGAACTCCGACCGGCAGCCTGCCTGGAGTCCGGATGGAAAACACATTGTCTTTGTATCGGGACGTGACGGGTCGCCGGCCCAGCTCTACCTCATCCCCGCCGATGGCGGTGAGGCCAGGCGCCTGACGGATATGCCCACGGGTGTCTCGGCGCCGAAATGGTTCCCTGATGGAAAGCATATCGCATTTGTGGCCAATGTGTTGCCGGGATATGACGGCGATTTTGACCGGTTGCGGGAAATGATCCGGGAACAGGATGAGAGCAAGGTCAGCGCCAAGGTGACCGAAAACCGTATCTACAGGCACTGGGACCGGTGGCTTACCGACGGCCGTTATCCACGCATTTTCAAGATAAATGTGGAAACGAAGGAGGTGACCGACCTGATGCCGGGGTCACAGCGCTATTTTGCAATGATGGGAGCCGCCGAGTATGACATCTCCCCGGACGGCAGCGAGATAGCCGTGTCCGCCAACAGCAATCCCCCGCCCTACGAATATCTCAACTACGATATTTTCCTGGTGCCGGCGGACGGCAGCGGCGAGCTGGTCAACATCACCGAACACAACCCGGCCAACGATATGAGTCCGGCCTACAGCCCGGATGGCCGCACGCTGTTCTACCGCAAACAGACCCGCACCGATTTTTATGCCGACCGGGCGCGGCTCGTTTTTTACGACAGGGGGAGCGGCGACCGTGCCGTGATCGACAAGGTGATGCATGGCGACATCGACCTTTCGCCGGGGAGTGCCGTCTGGTCGGACAACAGCCGTGAAATCTACTTCACAGCCCAGGACCGGGGCAAAACTTCCGTTTTTGCATATGATGTCCGTCGCGACCGGCTTCGTGAAATCCATCGCGGAGGCACCAATTCGGGTATCGTGCGGGCCGGTGACCAGCTGGTCTTCCTGCATCGCTCGTTCACCCGGGCGCCGGAACTGTTCCGGATCCGGACGAACGGCCGCAATCTGTCAAAAATCACCGGTTTCAACGACGAGATCATGGCCGGCCTGCAGATGGGCCGTGTTGAAAATGTGACCTATGAGGGAGCCAACGGGGTGGATGTGCAGATGTTCGTGGTTTATCCGCCCGACTTCGACGAAAACGGGGAGTGGCCGCTGCTGGTACAGATCCACGGCGGTCCGCATGGCATTTTCGGGGATGATTTCCACTTCCGGTGGAATGCCCAGGTGTTTGCCGCTCCGGGATATGTTGTGGCGCTGCCCAACTTCCACGGATCCACCAGTTTCGGCCAGGAGTTTGCCGAATCCATCCATGGGGCCCACTCCGAACTGCCCTATCGCGACATCATGAAGGCAACCGACTACATGGTGGCCAGGCCTTATATCGACGGCAATCGTACCGCCGCAGCCGGTGGCAGTTACGGGGGATATATGGTCAGCTGGATTGCCGGCAAGACGGACCGCTACCAGGCGCTCATCAACCATGCCGGTGTGTACAATATCATGTCGCAATTTGCCTCGGATGTGACGTATCACCGCGAAGCGGCCTACAGCGGCGCGCCCTGGGACGGACTGGAAAACCTGCAGCGCTGGAACCCCGCCATGCTGGCTGAAAACTTCGTGACACCCATGCTGATCCTGCACGGCGAGCTGGATTACCGCGTGCCCGTAACGCATGGCCTGGAGGTCTACGGCGTCTATAAAGGCAAGGGCCTCGACGCCCGGCTGGTCTACTATCCCGATGAGAATCACTGGATTCTGACCCCGCAAAATTCAATTCACTGGTTTGGGGAATTTCATGACTGGTTGTTGCGTTATATAGGTTCAGGACCTACGAATTAATGACTTCTTTTAAAAAAAATCGCATTTCATGAAATTTCGGTAACAACATTGCACAATATAATGTGAACATCTTAGTTGTTAATATCCATACCATACCCTCCCCTCAAAAGCCAGTCCCTGACCGGACTGGCTTTGATTTTTTATAGCACTTTTTATTACCTTCGGGGCACTTTTCATCACTTTCGGGGCATTTTTCATCACTTTCAGAGCTTTTTTCATCACTTTCAGAGCACCATTACAGTATTTTGATACGGCACTCAGTTCCAACGCCTTTCACCAACATTTTGCGGGCAAACTTCTATTCCGGGCAGCAATCCGTACACCTGACGAGTCAGGTTATTTGACAAGTGTCCGATTTGGCAAGCGCCTTATTTAAAAAGCGCCTTATTTGGCAAGCGTCCGATTTGACAGCGCATCATTTAAAAAGCGCCTTATTTGGCAAGCGTCCGATTTGACAGCGCATCATTTGAAAAGCGCCTTATTTG
>SKYY01000160.1 GCA_007127665.1 Balneolales bacterium
CACACATGCACAATGTGCGTTACATAAAGACAAAAAAACGCATCTGACATGGTAACAAAAATTGGCGCATGTCGCATACAACGTCTAGCCAGTAACGTACAATATGCCGGTTTGGTTTTGAAAACAACAGTCCGCAGTCACTTGTGACACAATATTGCAAAATAACAAAAAGATGCCATCTGACGGAATAGTTTCTCAAATTGCCGAAACGCTGTCCCTGTCACCGGGAAAAGTCTTGGCGGTAATATCCATGCTCGAAGAAGGGGCAACGATTCCCTTCATAGCCAGGTATCGCCAGGAGCGTACCGGCGGACTCGATGAGGAAGCTCTGCGTGATATCCGCGACCGGCTCGAATATCTCAGGCTGCTTGCCGAACGAAAGGAGACCGTGCTGGTATCCATCCGTGAACAGGGAAAGCTCACAGATGAACTGGAACAACAAGTTCGTGCCTGTTCCCTGCTCAAGGACCTTGAGGACATCTACCTGCCCTACAAGCCGAAGCGAAAAACAAGAGCAAGCATTGCCCGGGAAAAAGGCCTGGAACCACTGGCGGAACAGATGTGGGAAGAGGAAGTGGTGAGCGGAAGTCCCGAATCAATAGCAGCTGCGTTCATCAATCCCGAAGCAGGGGTGTCTGATGTTGAGGATGCGCTTCAGGGTGCACGCGACATTTGCGCGGAATGGATCAACGAGGAGGTCGATTTGCGGAATGCGCTGCGACAACAAATACAAAGGCATGGCGTATTGCAGACTTCCAGGGGATCTGAACCGGACGAACGTGAAACCTTCCGTCAGTACTATGATTTCAGCTGTAAAATATGCTATCTCAAACCGCATCAGATCCTTGCCATTAACCGGGGAGAAAGGGAAGGCATTCTCAGCGCCAAGCTTGAAATTTTGGAGGAAAAAGCTCTTGAGCGCATGCAGCGCTTTACTATAACAAATCAAAAGTCGATTTTTTCCAGCCATCTTTCACTTGCTGTGCGGGATTGTTACAAGCGGCTTATGTTTCCTGCTCTCGAGAGGGAAGCCCGGAAGGAACTGACCGAAAAGGCCGATGAACATGCTATCCATAACTTCGCTGAAAACCTGAGAAACCTGCTGCTTCAACCGCCGTTATCATCCCAAACGGTGATGGGCATTGACCCGGGTTACCGCACGGGCTGCAAGGTCGCTGTTGTGGATGGAACCGGCAAGTACCTGGAAGGGACCACAATATTTCCTACCCCTCCCCTGAAAAAAGTGCGTGAATCAATCCAGACCATGGACCGGCTTGTTGACGCTCACGGTGTAACCCTTATTGCCATAGGAAACGGAACCGGAAGCAGGGAGACCGAACTGGTAGTTGCAGAGCTTATTGCGGAGAGGCAGGTCAGAAACAAAGATGAAGACCTGCACTATCTGATCATTAATGAGGCCGGTGCATCGGTCTATTCGGCTTCGCCCCTGGCGAAGCAGGAGTTTCCTGATCTTGAAGCGGCCATGAGAGGAAACATATCCATTGCCCGCCGCGTGCAGGATCCACTGGCCGAACTGGTCAAGATCGATCCCAAATCAATTGGAGTCGGGCTCTATCAGCATGATGTCAACCAGGCAAACCTTTCCCGGAAACTGGACGACGTGGTAGAAAGCTGTGTAAACAGCGTTGGAGTGAACCTGAACTCGGCCAGTTCATCGCTCCTGGCCTATGTTTCAGGTCTCAGCCGTACCATCGCCGAAAAAATCGTCTCATACCGTGATGAAAACGGTATTTTCCGCGATCGTCGGGAGCTCTTGAAGGTATCCGGCCTTGGGGCATTCCGCTTTCAGCAGGCAGCGGGGTTTCTGCGCATTCCGGAATCGCCCAACCCGTTGGACAACACCGCCATCCACCCGGAAAGCTATGACGCGGCGCGCAAACTCTGTGAATCGATTGGCATACTGCCCGAAGATATCCCGGAATCGGTAACGCTGTTCCCGCTCAAATTTCGCAACCTTAATCCAGATGAAACCGCAAGGAAACTGGGTGTCGGGACCCCTACACTGGAACTGATCATGGAGCAGCTTCAGAAACCGGGACGCGATCCAAGGGAATCTCTGCCCAAACCGCTGCTCCGGCAGGAGATACTTTCCATGAGCGATCTTAACGAAGGCCTGGAGCTGGAAGGGACTGTGCGCAATGTCGTTGACTTCGGGGCTTTTGTGGATATCGGTGTGAAGCAGGACGGCCTTCTTCATATTTCAAAAATGAGCAGCAGGCGTGTCACAAATCCGCATGATGTGGTTTCCGTAGGTGATATCATCAAGGTGCGGATCGTCTCCGTAGATGAGCAGCGCGGGCGCATCAGTCTGGAGACGGTAGAGACGAACTCTCCAGGAGCTCTTTGAATTTCCGGTCCAGGGCTGGCAAACGGTGAACCGATTTTCGCAGCCATTGCAGGTAGAGCTCGTCTTTTTCCGAATCTGTCAGATTCCAGTCTATTTTTTGCTTGTCGATATGTCTTCTCAGGTGATACAGGCAAAGTGCCACGCTCACAGATAAATTGAAACTCTCACTGAATCCATGCATAGGTATATGCAGCCATTCATCTGCCATTTCAATTGCATAGGATGTAAGGCCGAGTTTTTCGGTACCGAAAATCAGAGCGGCGGGTTCGTCCGGAAAAAAACCGGGCAGCTCAATCTGTTTTTCATGGGGTGTTGTGGCTACAATACGATAACCCCTTTCCCGCAACTCCCTGTAGGCCGCTTCCGTGTTGTTTGCTTGCTTGTCCCTGTAGCGGTGGACATTCAGCCATTTTTCGGAGCCGATAGTAACACCTTTGTCCACATCAAAAACATTGCGGTTTTCAACGACATGCACATCCTGAATACCAAAGGCATCACAGCTCCTGAGTACGGCCGACGCATTTTGTGACTGGTAGATATCCTCCAGTACGACGGTAAAAAAACGCGTTCTCTTGTTGAGAACACTTCGGAACAGTTTTTTTTTGTGTTCGCTGACGTACTGTTCAAAAAAAGCGGTCTGAAGCTTGCTGATTCTGCTTTGCGTTATACCGGCCATTTCGGTTGCTGCATTGCTAATCGAACTCAGTTACCGGTTTGCTGTTTAGCTTGAACCCCTTTTTTCGAACCGTCTGAATATAGTTTACAGGCGTCAACTCTTCGATTTTTTTCCTGATATAGCTGATATATACGTTGAGGAAGTTGGTATTGGTGTCGAAGTTTATATCCCATACGTTATTTGTGAGTTCATCCTTGTAAAGAACCCGATCAGGGTTCTTCATGAAATAGGCCATCAAATTGAACTCATTGTTTGTCAGAAGCACCTTTGTGTCCCTTACGAAAAATTCCCTGTTTAAAAGGTCTATTTTAAGCTCACCGCATTCGTACATGTTGTTTGTTATTTCCCCTTTTTTGACACGGCGGATGATGGCGTTTATCCGGGCCAGCAACTCTTTGTTATCAAATGGCTTGGTGAGGTAGTCATCGGCACCGGTGTTGAGACCTGCAATTTTGGTGTCCGTGTTCTGGTATGCAGAAAGGATAAGAATAGGAGTAGTAATATTGTTCTCACGTAGTGTTTTACAAACCTCCAGGCCGCTTCTGTCAGGTAAACCGAGATCCAGAATTATAATTTCGAATTCTTCTTCGAGAGCCATTTTCTCACCGGTATCTGCTTTTTCAGCGATTGTTATCTCGTGGCCCTCATTTTCCAATACATGCTTTACAAGGGTACGAACAATTCTGTCGTCTTCGATAACAAGTATTTTCATAGTATCCCGCGATGTACCTAGCTAATTAAAGATGCCATGATTACTGTGAGCTTGGCATTCCTTTTAAAGGTGATATATCCTGAGTGTCTTAGGACTTAAATAAAAAAATACAGAAAAATCCACATTAAATAACAAATTTTTGCGATTCCTTTGAAAAAAAGAACTCTAAGCTGATTCAGCATCGCCCTGAATCCATCGCTGGATCGTTCTGGCCGTATTTTCGGAAATCTCGGCATCTTTTCCAGATAGCCCAAGCATCCGGAGGTGTTTGTACCGGGAACTGTCCTGCTCCATCCACGATCTGTTAACCGAGCCACCGAACAGAATCATCTCGTTAATGTAATGGGGCCTGGTGGCGCAAAAATAGGAAACCTGGTTCCGGGATCCCTCCCATCCCACGAGCACCAGTCTGCTCGCCTCAATGTGAGGAAGCAGTCCGTCAATGACTTCCTGCAGAAACTCGGAGACATACTCACGGGCAGCTGTTATGGTCTGTTCGTCTTTATAATTCGGAATCCAGTAATAATTGCGGTCCTCACCTTCAGGCAGGACATCGGGGTACGGTGCCTGGATCAGCAAATGATGACCAGGGAGAGCCATAAGCGGTTCTGTCTTTTTTTC
>SKYY01000235.1 GCA_007127665.1 Balneolales bacterium
TACATTCTGCCCAGGGATGCTGCCGAGATCAGCGGCTGGTTGGAGGGACCAGAAAAAGTCGGGGTTTTTGTCAACCAGCACCAGGACGAGGTCAATGCCATTTCTGAAAGGGTGGGGCTCAATCTGGTGCAGTTGCATGGTGATGAGAATGTTACCTATGCCAGGGAGATACATGTCCCGATTATAAAGGTATTCCGGATCCGGTCAGCCACAGATCTTCCGGACATCAAAAAAGAGATGAAACTGTGGGATGACATTGCCAGTTTCTATCTTTTTGACAGCAAGAATGACAATAAACGTGGTGGTACAGGTGAAAGCTGGGACTGGAGCATGGTCAATGAACTGTCTCCTGAAAAACCATTCTTCCTCGCCGGTGGCATTTCGCACGAAAACGTCGCCAGGGCGGTGGAGACTGCTGCGCCATTCGGCATCGACCTCTCAAGCAGCCTGGAGTCTTCGCCCGGCCTAAAGGATTTTGACAAAATGCACGCCTTTTTTGACCAGTGGAATGAGCTTAGAGACAGTTTCTGAACGCAAAAAACAACACTGGCTCGATGCAAATTCTGAACTCAGCAAACAACACCTTGATTCGATGCACTTTCTAAACTCAGCAAACAACACCTTGATTCGAAACACTTTCTAAACTCAGCAAACAACACCTTGATTCGAAACACATTTTCAACTCTTAAAAATAGCATCTTGAGGCGTTTTGTCAGTTATATCGCCTTATGCCTTAAAAGTTACATTACATACAAATAGCAGTTATGGAAACAAGAAACACCACAGATCCCCGATTGGCCTCCTTACCTGATAGCAGAGGTTTTTACGGCAAGTTCGGTGGCAGATATGTGCCCGAAATCCTCATGCCTGCTCTGGATGAACTGGCAGAAGCTTTTTTTTCAGCCCGGAAAGATCCGGAATTCCAGCAGCTGTTCGGCTCCCTGCTCCATGAATACGTTGGACGGGAAACCCCTCTGACCTATGCGGGAAGGCTGAGCGAGCACTTTGGAAAAGCAAGGATCTACCTGAAGCGTGAAGATCTCTGTCACACGGGTGCGCACAAGATCAACAATGCGATCGGACAGGTGCTTCTTGCCAGGAGAATGGGAAAGACCCGGATCATAGCGGAAACAGGGGCAGGGCAGCATGGGGTGGCCACCGCAACTGTTTGTGCTTATTTTGGCATGTCCTGCATTATTTACATGGGCGCTGAGGATATTGTGCGCCAGAAGCTCAATGTCGACCGGATGCGCCTGCTCGGTGCCGAGGTACGGCCGGTCGAATCCGGAGCAAAAACGCTGAGCAATGCCATAAATGAAGCCATTCGCGACTGGGTCAGCAATGTGGAAGACACATTCTACATCATCGGTTCGGCCGTTGGGCCGCATCCCTATCCCATGATGGTCAGGGAATTCCAGTCAGTGATCGGCAATGAGACCATTGATCAGTCCATGGAGCAGGAGGGACGGCTTCCGGATTATGTTCTGGCATGTGTAGGCGGGGGATCAAATGCCATAGGCATGTTTCATCCCCTGCTATCGTATGAAAATGTCCGCCTGTTCGGAATAGAGGCTGCCGGGGAAGGAGTCGGGACACCCCGCCACGCCGCCACCCTTTCCGGCGGGCTCCCGGGGATTCTGCACGGCTCACTGAGCTACCTGCTTCAGACGCAATATGGGCAGATTGCCGAAGCGCATTCTGTAAGTGCGGGTCTCGATTATCCCGGGGTCGGACCTGAACATTCGTTCCTTCGGGACTCCGGCAGGGTTGCCTATGCCGCGGTCACAGATAGCGAGGCTCTGGACGGGGTCCGTCTGCTATCCTCCAAAGAGGGTATCATTCCCGCTTTGGAAACGGCGCATGCCATCGCATATCTGAATACCCTGATGCCCGGAACGCGCCCTGAGGAGTTTGTGGTGATCAACTGTTCCGGCCGGGGCGACAAGGACATGGAAACCATCTCCAAATTCATGAAATGAACGTGAGATTAATACTGTCAATGATTCTCCTCACTGTCGGTTGGCTGTCACGGATAGAGCACTTCCTGGTGCACCGTCTTGAGTGTAATTCTTTATGATTCACAACTTGAATCTAAATGCTTATGATTCAGAATAATCATGTTGAATGTCAGATGGCGATGATAATCACGGTCATTTATATACGGGATCTTACCCGGACATGGAGATTACATGCTGTAATGCGAGTTCATTCTGAACTTATGAATGGGAATTGATAAAAACAGATTTCATAATGGTAAACAAAAGAAGAATTGAAAGACTTTTTGAAAACAGGTCCGGCCGGGAGAAAGTCATGAGCCTGTTTCTGACTGCCGGCTATCCGGATCCGGGAGAAACGGTAGCGCTGGTCAGTAAACTGGAAGCATCAGGCGCCGACATACTGGAGCTGGGCATGCCCTTCAGCGATCCCCTGGCTGATGGACCGACGATTCAATACGCCAGCAATGTAGCGCTCGGTAAAGGTGTAAATCTGGATTCCATTTTTGACATGATCACGGAGATCAGAAAGAGTTCAGAGATACCCATTGTTTTAATGGGCTACATAAATCCTGTTTTGAAATACGGACTGGACGCTTTTTTTCATAAAGCAAAAACATCGGATGCTGACGGGATCATTCTCCCTGATGTCCCGCCAGGCGAATTCCCGGAAATCGATGCTCTGTGCCAGAAATATGGTATTGATCCGATACATCTTGTGGCACCCAACACATCCGACAGCAGAATGCAGGAAATTGACCGGGCAAGCCGTGGGTTTGTTTATTGCGTATCGGTCACCGGTGTCACCGGCGCGCGCGATGGGGAGGAGGTGAGTCGATCTGTTGCCGGTTTTATCCAGAGAGTCCGCAAAAACATAACACGGAACCCGGTTCTGGTTGGATTCGGGATTCGGTCCCATGCCGACGCCATGAGCGTATCACGTGAAACGGAGGGGTTCATTGTCGGCAGTGCGCTGATTGATCACATCCGCAGTGTTTATCCGGGACAGGATTGGATGGAAAAAACGGGTGATTTTGTCCGGGAGTTGAAATACGGCTCACAGATCGGGGAAGAATCACCTCATTAGCAGATAAGGAACAGCACCTCCGTAGAGAAGGGTCACTTCCACAGCAATCGGGAATCATCTTATCAGCAGTATTTTGATGCACCGGGCTTATGACACATCCACGAAATGCCCGGCAATTGCGGATACCATGCCGGCATCATAAAAGACCGGTAAAAAACGTTATCCACCAGATAATTAAAATGATTCCTGAGCTTAGCTTCTTACTTTCTACCTTACTTTTATCTTACTTTCTACCTTAAAATTTCACTCATGAACCGTTTACCTGTTTACCTGGCTGCACTGACCGGGCTTCTTTTTTTTATCACCGCCTGTGACCAGGACTACCGCCGTTCTGCCCAGGGCGGCTTATCGGAAGTGCTTGTGGTAATGGACTCGACGCAATGGGACGGTCCCGTTGCTGATGCCATCAGGGCTACTTTCGGGCGGGAAATGATGACGCTCCCGCGTCCGGAAGTAAAATATGACCTCCGATTTATGGATCTCCGGACCAACAGGGACCTGGATTTTGCCAAGAGTTTCAGAAACACCATATTTGCGGCTCCTATTGACGAAGAGAGTAACGTAGGCGCATTCATCAGGGCCATTATGAGCGAGGATATCAAGCAGCGCATCGCCGATGGCCGAAATTTCGCATTTCCGCTGCGCGACCGATGGTTCCGAGACCAGTGGACACTTTTTCTTTCAGCACCGGACCAGCAGGCACTTGCACAAAGAATCATGGATTCGGAGACTTCTCTGGTTAGCGGGCTTGACCAGGTAGAGCGGCAGCGTTGGAAGCGCCAGGTATACCGGAGGGGAGAGCAGGCGCATCTTGCCGATTCCCTGATGGAAAATCACGGTTTCAGCATCCGGGTACAGCATGATTACCGGATCGGGGTGGATACGACCGGTTTCGTATCCATGCGCCGTTTCCTTCACGACAATGACCGATGGATCTGGTTCTCTTACAAGGAGGGCTGGGAGGATGGCATTGACGGCATTGACCAGGAGTGGATCAATGCTGTCCGGGACAGCCTGAACCGGCAATTCATCCGTGGCACACGAGAGGAATCCTATGTCACTACGGAGTATCGTGCACCGCGGGTCATAGAGACAGTCCGGACCCAGGTCAATGGTCGCCCCGCACTGGAAACCAGGGGTACCTGGCGAATGACCAATGACATCATGGGTGGACCCTTTCTCCACTACACTATCTTCGATGAGCATCAAAACCGTCTCTACATGATGGAATTCGCCCAGTTTGCCCCGCGCTACAGCAAGCGCCGTTTCATGAATCA
>SKYY01000226.1 GCA_007127665.1 Balneolales bacterium
AAGCATACAGCCGCCGGATACCATCATGCTGATTGATGAAAAAAACGGGACCGATATCATGGTGCCGGGGCACTTCGCACGGATTGTCTTTTCACATCCGACATTGAAAATAATACGTAACGGAGAGAAACTTGAATTCCCGGAAAACAAGGAACTGTTTCCGGGTGATATTATAGAAACCTGCCCAAAACACTTCGCAATGGTTGAGTTCCGACCAGCCGGTACCATGACCCTCTTTCCCGCTTCCAGGGTAAGCATATTATCGGATGGATCTGAACTTGCACTATACAGTGCCGAGGTGCTGTTTGAGAGCAATCTGACTGAGACCACTTTTCCAGGCAAACTCCGCTGTTTTGATGAAACATTGCACCACAGTCATGATCCTCCACCTGTATCTTTCGGAGTACACTGTCGTGGCGAGTCGGGTATGATACTGACATCAAAAGCCGGGACATTATTGTGGAATTGCCGTGATGCCCCTTGTGAGATTAGCGCCGGTCAGGGCCTGATGGGCCGCATAACAACGGCCAATTATTCCAAAGTCATGCCACCGGCGCAGCCAAATATAAAAACCACCTATGTGGTTCCACATCTTCAGACGAAAGACCGGGACGGCGAACCGGATCAAGCTGAAGATCCGGGACCGGATCAGAAGTCCGGTTTTTCGGCAACCATCATGTGGAACCGGGTGGACATGGCGGATCAGTACCTGGTTCATATTTATCAGGATACAAAGGGGCGGCGGCATCATGTGCTGACGCTTCATCACAAAAACCGGTTTACAGCCGAATTGTCCGAACCGGGCCGGTATACCGTCAGAGTCATGGCAGTAGATTATTACGGGGTTTCGGGTGAATGGTCAGACCCGGTATCCTTCACTGCTGACAACGACGAGCTTATTTTGGATGGTAGTGAAGATACTCTGGACGCACTTTCTCCGGAAAATCCGGTTCAAAGTAAAAAAACGGTTGAAAACCCGCACAGCGACCCGTATCTGCCAGATAACGGGGACCGGCATCTGTAACCGGCCTTTACCGCATTATTGTCCGATCCATCAATAAAACAAACCGGCCCTCAGCACCTTTTTATAAGGATCAATACGCAGTGTTTCCTGTTGTGACAGTGACACCGGGATGACCGTCTCACCGTCCGGGACCACAACCCTCATAGCTTGTCCATCCCACACCTCCACAGGCATGGGAAACTCATGTCCTGATGGTACCGACCAGGTCAGGATCAATCCCTCTTCGTTTTTCTGTTTCTGCAGCTCCGGCAAGTCGCTGTGCCGAAGGTAAGCGTTAAAAAACCACCCCAGGTCGCGGCCCGTTATCTTCTGCACAATGGCAATGAATTCATCGGTATCGGTAAATCGGGAGTGGACAGTTGCCTTTATCCCGTTTTCAGCACCATAGATGTCTGCAGGAAATCCATCCGGGTAGATCATTTTCCGGAGTGACCGGAAAAAGTAATCGTCACCGATCAGTTTTCTGAGGGTATGTAGCACCCAGGCGCCTTTCATGTAGACATCCCGTCCCTCAAACATCTCTCTCGTGGTTCGTGATTCTTCAGGAACTATCGGCATGTTGTTCTCAATGCGCTCATAAATACGCTTCATGAAGTAGCGATATTGCTCTTTTCCATGCAAATGCTCCGCATACAGCGGCTGCATATATGTGCCGAAGCCTTCATGAATCCAGAAGTCCTTCCAGTCATAAGCCGCGACAAGGTTGCCCCACCACTCGTGAGACAATTCATGGTGATGAAGGTCGTCAAAGCCGGAGCCGGTATCAAACACCGTATCATCTTCGTAACCGGCACCGTAAGCGATAATGGTCTGATGCTCCATCCCGAAAAAAGGCGCTTCAACAACCCCGTACTTTTCGTGGCGGAAAGGATACGGGCCCAGCAGAGCCTCAAAAAAGCGCATTTGATCCACAATCTGGTCCATCAATGCCTCTGCCCTCTCCCTGTTTTCAGGTAATGCCCAGAAAAAAATCGGAAACTCCATTCCTGATATGCTTTTAAACGGCCTGTACATCTCCACATAAGGACCTATGTTGATGCTGACGGCGTAGTTGCTTATGGGTGCATTGGTTATCCAGTGAAACGTGCGAGTGCCCGGGCTGTACTGACTTACAGACCGCAAAACACCGTTTGAAACCGCCATGACCTCTTCCGGAACCGTAATGCGCAGGGACACGGAATCGGGCCTGTCCGAAGGATGATCCTTAACCGGCCACCAGATGTCGGCACCGTTAATCTGGCAGGATACCCCTACCCATGGCTTGCCGTCATGGGTCTGCCCCCAGGTAAATCCCCCTTCCCAAGGTGGATTAGGCGCTTTTCGCGGTGTGCCGGAGTAATGAATGCTCAGGCTGAGATAGTTGCCCGTATCCAGGACTCCCGGAAGCATCGCTACGACAAGGCCGCTCTCATGATAAAACTCAAGTGAGGAGTCTTCATCATCAGGTTGATGATAAATCACCGCCGAAACGGCGAATACCGTATCCAGATGCGCTACAAATTTGCCTGTTTTGCCGGTGATACGGGCCTGCGTATTGACCACACCGCTGATGGTGCTGTCAGCAGGATTCACTTTCAGGTCCAGGTCATAAAAATGAATGTCCAGGGCCGCCTGCTCTTCCAGCAACTTGCCACCCGAATCGAGGATGTTGTTTTCATATTCATGAAGCGGCACAATGACCGGAACATCAGCTTTTACCATCCTGGAAGAAACAGGCAACCAGACCAGCACAAAAAACAGCAGTGCGATAAAAGTTCGGATTGTCATGCTTTGCGGATTCGTTCAAAGTCAACAAATGTGAAATCACCTCTTTCATCCCGAAAGACCTCCTTCCAGACAGGGCCAATTTCGTGCCTGTACTCCGGAAAAAAGGTGTCTCCATGGTACTCACGGTGGATCCGGGTCACTTCCAGGCGGTTGCAGACCGGATAGAAAAGCCGGTATATGACTGCACCGCCTATAACGAAAAACTTCGCCTGGTCTTTTAACTTTTCCAGAACCTCTTTAAGGCTACGGCATACTTCCACATTTTCATAGCTTCTGGACCGGCTCAGTACGATGTTCCGTCGATTCGGCAGTGGTTTTTCACCCAGTTCTTCAAATACCCCCCTTCCCATCACTATGGTATGTCCGGTAGTTCTCTTTCTGAAATGCGCCATATCCTCAGGTATGCGCCAAGGCAGCGAGCCATCCCTGCCAATGACCAGATTGGGATCGTGAGCAACTATCATACTGATGACCTTACTGTCCATGAATCAAACTGCTACTTCAAAAGGTATGCGCGGGTGTGGGTTATAATCAACAAGCTTGAAGTTTTCCAGGGTCAGTTCATCAATATCGTCGCCGGTAACCTCGAGACGGGGAAGCGGGCGCGGTTCCCGTGACAACTGCTCTTTCAGACCGTCAACGTGATTGACATATATGTGTGCATCCACAATAGTATGGGCGAAGAATCCAGGTTTTAGTCCCGCAAGTCTGGCCATGACGATATTCAACGCCGAATAACAGGCCAGATTGAATGGTATTCCCAGGGCGATGTCACCGGAGCGCTGTGTCAGATGACAGTTGAGCCGTCCGTTCGCTACGTTGAATACGAACATCACATGACAAGGCGGCAGGGCCATTTGGCCCAGGAGACCCGGATGCCATGCACTGACTACAATACGCCTGCTGTGCGGGTCGGTCTTCAACAGATTCAGTGCGTTACGGATCTGGTCAAACTCTTTTTTTTCATATGCCGTATTTTTCAAAGTACCGGCATCCCCTTCGAGGTTGACCTCCTGCTCTTCATAATAAGGAAAACGGCGCCACAGTACCGGATAAATAGGACCTACATGACCATTTTCACCGGCCCATGCATCCCAAATGTGACAATCGTTTTCGTCACGCAGCCACCGGATGTGATCTTCACCTCTGAGGTACCACAACAATTCCAGGATAACGGAACGAAACGGCACCTTTTTGGTAGTCAGCAGCGGGTAACCTTCCGCAAGATCAACTTTGTAGAATTCGCTGAAAGATGATATGGTGTCAACTCCTGTACGGTTTTCTTTCCGGACGCCGTTTTTCAGTACACGATCAACCAGATCCAGATATTGTTTCATGAAAACTCCGTTTCAGATTTTGTAATCATTCAAAGCAGGGTGCACCAGGAATCAGGGTCTTCTACTTCTCCGTGCTGAATACCGGTGATCGTATCATAAAACCATCGGGCAACCGGCCCCATCTCATCGGAGCCAATAGTGATCTGATAATTATCGTGTTGGATAACACCCACCGGTGATATCACTGCAGCCGTACCTGCACCAAATATCTCTTTCAAGAT
>SKYY01000149.1 GCA_007127665.1 Balneolales bacterium
TAATACTCATCAAACGCATCAAGATCAATCGACTTGCCGGTTCCTTCATGCGTGCCCCGGAAGGTAACTTCCCGAAGCCTGCCGATTTCGTGGAGCAGTTTCGGTGCCTGTTTCTTGACCGCATGATACACATCAAACTCATTGCTCTCCAGAAGTTTTTGGGTGGGAGGCAATTCCGCGATCTCCTTTGCCACTTCATCGGGAGGAAGAGGGTCCACTATGGGTTCCAGGGTCTCACCTGTTACGCTGATGGATATGGAGGTCTCCGGGGTTGGTTCTTCCTCTCCGCTTCGGTTTTGCAGCATGAAAGTGCGTTCCCGAAGGTAGCTGATCATCTCCTTGTCGCTCTCGAACGATTTCAATTTGTTAAAACCAATCGGTTTTCCAACGCAAATGTCAATATCGCGGTCTTTTTTATTGATCAGCTCCTTGGGCAACATGGCCGTGCGCAGGCGCGGGTGGATAAGGCCCATCATCTGGAACATGGGTCCGTTGAAGCCGTCAAAATAGACCGGCAAGACGGGCGACTCTGTCTTGCGGATCAGAGATGCAACCGATCCGGCCCATTCCGATTCCACCACTTTTCGCTTGCTGATCGAGAAGTGCGCAACCGTTCCGGCTGGAAAAATGCCCAACATGTGTCCATCCCGCAACCATTGAATCGACTTTTTCATGGATGCCAGATTGGCGCGTGCTGATTCGCTGCCTCCAAACGGATCCACAAAAAAGAAAACATCCCTGAGTTCGGGTATCCGCTCCAGTAAATAGTTGGCCAGGATTTTAGAATCTTCCCTGACGGAACGGAGTATGGATGCGAGTATGATTCCTTCCAACCCGCCGAATGGATGGTTGGCGACCACCACAATGCGACCCTGTTTCGGGATTTGGTCCATATCCCTCTCGGAGATATGGTAATTGACGTTCATCCTGTCCAGCAGCTTGTCGTAAAAAGCCTGTTGGGTCTCGTATTGAAGCGCCTCATTGTAAAGATTGTTCAGACCATTAAAGGACAATAGCCGCTCCAGAGGTCTCCGGGCAACGCGAAAGAGTTTGTTTCTGACCGAACCCTCGATTTCAAGGTCCAGATTGAATATTTTGGCCGGCTTTTCCGATTCACTCATAAAAACTGATGATTTTTACTACTTGAACTTTAATCCGAACTGCTGTCCGCCCCTTTTTCCGTTGTGGATGGCTCTCATTGCGCACCGGGATAGCTGTAATCAGTGAACGAAAATCAACCGGACCCCGGTAAATGAAATTGCATCTTCCTGAAAAAGGTTTCAAGGTTTCGCTATTGCAACGTGAGAACCTAAACGATAATTTTACAGGACACTCAGGCGTTTGAGGTTTTGTCAGAATATAAGAAACAAACTTACAGCATACCATGTCCGAAGTTACATCCCAAAAACAACCGGCCACCCGAACCAGGAAAAGAAGTAAAACAGGGCAGCCCTCTCTGTACAAGGTTATTCTGCTCAATGATGATTACACCACCTTCGATTTTGTTGTAAGCGTGCTTACCGGTATTTTTGGCAAGTCTGTTCCCGAAGCTGTTACGATCACGTCGGATGTGCACCGCAAGGGTTCCGGTATCTGTGGCGTTTTTCCACGCGACATCGCCGAAACCAAGGTCGATATGGTGGCACAAAGCAGTAAAAGGGCAGGATTTCCGCTTCGATGCACCATGGAGAAAGCATAATTTCACTCCTATAGAACCATTTATCTCATGATCACAAAAGCACTGGACCGGGTACTCCGTAATAGCTTCTTGATTGCTTCCCATCTCGGGCATGAGATGGTCACGCTTGAACATTTGCTGCATGCCATTGCAAGAGACGATACCGGATCCAGGATACTGCGAAGCTGCGGAGTGGATATCGATAAGCTGGACAAGGAGCTGGAAGAGTTTTACCGCCATATCCCTGTTCGAAATAACAAGTCCGCCGACCCCCTGCATACCCTGGGATACCGCCGAACCGTCCAACGCACCCTTATCCACAGCCGCTCTGCCGAACAGGAAAAAGTCGATGTAGGCGATCTGCTGGTCTCCATGTTCGCCGAAGAAGAGAGCCACGCCATACATTTCCTTGAAAATCAGGATGTAACACGTCTTGATGTGCTCAATTATGTTGCTCATCGCATTGCCAAACCAGGTTTTGAGCAACCCGAAGATGACGAAGATGATGGCGGCGGTGATCCGGGCAGTGATGGTGATGATTTCCCCGACGAGCCGGAATGGGACGAGGGACTCGATCCGGAGTCCGGTGACAGTTTGGAGGATACGTTCGGTGATCAGGGGGAGAATGGAAGTGGTGCCGGAAAAGAGAGAGACGGTTATGCAGATGCGGATGGAGATGGAGATGCAGATGGAGATGGTGAATATGATGGCAAAGATGATGCTGATGACAAGGAAAGCAAGGATATCTTCGGCATTCCCGACAATGCGGACGGAAGTAAAAGACGGCAACACCCCCGTCCGGATAAAAGCAAAGAGGACCATGCACGGGACGCAGGGTCGGGAACGACACCCGGGACCGGGACCCGACGAAAAAAGACTGACCTCCTTGAACTCTACACCGAGGAGTGGACAGCCAAAGCCCGCGATGGACAGTTTGACACGGTTATCGGCCGCGATATGGAAATCGGACGGAGTATCGAGATCCTGTGCCGCCGCCAGAAAAACAACCCGATTTTTGTCGGTGATCCCGGCGTGGGAAAGACAGCCATCACCCAGGGACTGGCCCAGAAGATCGTAGCCGGCGAGGTGCCGGAACGCATCCAGGATTTCCGGATCTATGCCCTGGATCTCGGTGCGCTGCTTGCCGGAACCAAGTTCCGCGGTGATTTTGAAGCGCGGCTGAAAGGAGTGGTGAAAGCACTGCAGAAACGCAAAAACGTAATCCTTTTCATAGATGAAATACACACGATCATCGGTGCAGGTGCGGCGGGATCCAGTACGCTGGATGCTTCAAACATGCTGAAACCGCTTCTGGCCGACGGCAAGATCCGATGCATCGGGGCCACTACCTTTGAAGAATACAAGAACCTCTTTGAAAAAGACAGGGCACTTTCGCGCCGGTTCCAGAAGATTGAGATTGACGAGCCTGGTGTTGACACCACAGTGGAAATCCTGAAAGGATTGAAAGGGGTATATGAAGAGTACCACGGATTGAAAATTACCAATGCGGCCCTCGAAGCCGCAGCCCGGCTGTCAGCCAAATACCTGTCGGACCGCCGGCTGCCCGACAAGGCCATCGATGTAATCGACGAGGCCTGTTCGCAGGTCTCGCTGAGATCAACGGACCGCAAGCAGGTCGGAACACGGGACATTGAAATGCTGGTCTCCAAAATGGCGCGTGTGCCGGTACATCAACTGGCCGGTGCTGAAAAAGAGAGTCTTCGCGACCTGGAAGAGGAGCTGAACCGCAACGTTTACGGACAGGAACCGGCGGTCAAAGCGCTGGTTACTGCTGTAAAGCGAAGCCGGGCCGGACTCGGAAACGAAAACAAGCCGGTCGGCTCGTTTCTTTTTTCCGGTCCCACAGGAGTGGGAAAAACCGAGCTTTGCAGGCAGGCAGCAGAGCAACTCGGCATCCCGCTGATCCGGTTCGACATGAGCGAGTACATGGAAAAACACACCGTATCACGGCTCATCGGTGCGCCGGCCGGATATGTGGGATTTGAACAGGGCGGCCTGCTGACCGATGCTATCCGGAGGCAACCTAATTCGGTGCTTCTGCTGGATGAAATCGAGAAGGCGCACCCGGACATTTTTAATATCCTGCTGCAGATCATGGATTATGCTACGGCAACCGACAATACCGGACGCAAGGCCGACTTCCGCAACGTGCTGCTGGTGATGACGTCAAATGTCGGTTCCCGGGAGATGAGCAGCTCTAAAATCGGTTTTGGCGGTGAAGGGACGTCCAGACTTGGTGGCGAGCCGAAAAAAGCCATTGAGAAACATTTCAGTCCGGAATTCCGGAACCGGCTTGATGATATCGTCATCTTCCGGCATCTGGACCGTACCGTTGTCGAGAGCATTGTCTACAAATTCATAAGGGAACTGGAGCAGCAGCTTAAAAGCAAGAACATCCGCATCCATCTGACAAAAGAAGCAGTTAACTGGCTGGCGGACAAAGGATACGAACCGGCTTTCGGCGCAAGGCCCATGGCTCGGGTCATTCAGGAATCCATCAAGGACCGGCTTGTGGACGAGATGCTGTTCGGCAAGTTGCAACAGGGGGGCAGTGTCACGCTGTCAGAAAAAGGCGGCGATCTGACATTCCACTTCGGCTGAAATTTCAGATTGTATTGGAGATTCGGGTTCTA
>SKYY01000011.1 GCA_007127665.1 Balneolales bacterium
CACACACCCAGTAATTCGCGCCGTTGTCAGCCGCCCGGCCTCACGGCCTGAAAGATTGCCCATTGCTTTAGTATTATTGTGCCACGGTAATCTTTTTTTATATATTAAACAGAAGGTATCCGGAATAGCTTACAAATGGTCATGATGGTTTATGATATTTTTTTGACCACATGATCAGAGCACTACTATTATTGTCAACAAACGACCGGGGTGGTTTACCATGAAAGTGACAGGCGTTTTGCTTCTCATCCTATTTGCTGTCCAAACGAACGCTTATTCCAGCTCACCCGACTACACACGCAGTGCCATTTCCAGCGTCGAGTCGGTGTGGATCAAGCCGGGTGCCCAAACCGACATGGCACTGGACTTCGGTTTCTTCGAAACCATGATGGCTCTCTATGTAGAGATGCCTCGTTTTGACTACAATGAGCTGCCCGATGTGGTGGTGGACCGGTTCAGGAACAGAGTGTCGCGGATGGATGTCGTTGACGATCAGGACCTGTCTGAGATACTGCAGGAAACAGTTGGACAAGCTATTCTTGATATTCTCAATGATCCCGAGATCATGGAGAGCCGCGGACTGGCTCTGCGTGACGAATCGGCATGGCAGACCTTTGCTTCCACCCGGGCCCGTTCGGTTGGGCTTACGGTCGAGGAACTGGAGCTGCTGATGAACTCATCCTATGTCTATCTTCCTTATGTCAGTTCCATCACGGTTTCACGGTCCCAATCGGAATCCCGTCAGTCACTGCGCCGGGGGCTTATTCGCGCGCTCCAGTCCGATGATGAATCGGCCGATGGGCAGAGTGCTTCATCCACTTCCCATAATACGGTACGAATTGAAGGAGGCATCATTTGGTTCTCGGTAAATGTCTCACCTGATGGAGAGGTGACCATATCAAAACTGCTGGATGTTTCGGCCAGTGCCAGCGGGCGGGCCGAAATAGGCAGAGAACACACCTTCCGCATAGGTAATGATTCCTGGGATGTCAACTCCCGTACCTATGCCCTGTATGAGGCTACCCAGAACTGGGTCAGACAGCTGGGTGTGGAAACCAGGGGCATCCCCGAGTTTCAGCTCTCAGGCGGTATTGTGGAAGTCCTTTCCGGCAGAAACTATTCACTGGCCCTTGGACGCCGCGAGGGTGTTTACCTGGATGATATGTATGAGCTTGTTGAAGTGCGGCGCAATGAGGACGGTACGGAATCGACGGAAACGGTTGGCTATGTCCGTATTACCGATGTGGGGGACAATACCACCGACCATTTCAACTACTCGACTGCCAGCCAGCTTATCGGCGGAAGACAGGGAGTGGGGGTCACCGCGCGTGAATATCCGCGTATCGGATATGATCTCAGGATAACCATGGGCTTCTCGGAGGACTTCCTGATACCAGCTTCACAGATGTTCGGCTGGCTCCAGACCGATGTCACTCGCTCATTTGATCTGCAACTAAGCTATGCCTATAACCTGGCTCCCGTGACCGGGGTCAGCCAAAGCTTCCTGTCTGTGGATATCGGCATCGGATTTCCGATTGAATATGAACGAGCACCCGCTTTTGATGATTCCTCCCTGCTATTTTTCGACTTCTACTTTGGGTATACAAAGAAATACTGGTTTGCGGGCCGTAACAATATCGGTCTTCGTTTCGGAGCCGGACTTGATGCCATGCTGTTCAGTGCTGACGATGATAACAGCCTCTCCCTCTTTTCGGCCGGAGGCCGTGCTTCACTGGATTATGAGCTGCTTCTCGGTCCAGCATGGAGTTTTAGCGTAGGTGCCGGATACAAGCTTTCCACCCGGCCGCTTTGGGCTTCACTTGAGCTGGGCGGCGAGTCGTTGGATTTTGATTTTGATAACAGTGAAATAAACCTTGGCGGTTTGTTCTTCACAGCCGGTATCACCTACTCCATCCGTAATACCGGACTGAATCTTTTTGGTTTCCTTGATGGGTTCCGGTCCTATTGAACCCTTATCAATTAAACTTCCCCCCATTATCCAAACTTTTCCAATACTAAAAAATCATCTGAATTATGAAAAAACGGACAACGGTCCTCCTTCTTTTGTTTGTATTGTGCAGCATTGCGGCGCATACGATTGCCAGGGACCTGCCGATATCACGACAGGCAACCCTGGTGGAGCGTACCTCACCGGCTGAGGTCATGATTGAAGCGACCGGGATCTACCGGTCTTCTGAGACGCGGGACCGGAGGATAGAGAGAGACCTGAACGACAACGGTGTGCCCATGGCCACCATCGATGCAAAAAAAGCAGCCGTCTGGTTTCTTCTTTTCGGTTCTACCGATCCCATGCTATCCACCACGGATGCCCGGAACCGGTTTCGACCCTATGAATCTCATTTCTTCGATATTGATCGTATCGAACAGTGGATTTCGTGGGAGCAGACGGGACTGCTTGGACGGGTTCGGACCGACGACGGGACGGGTCTGCAGATCACAAAACGGTTTCGCATCAACACCGAAATGATAAACAATGAACTCGAGCGGTTCCGTATCATCGAAGCCCGGTCCGAACTGACAGAAGCGATCGGCCGGCCCTTTATCATGGTACTGCCCCAGGCCGCAACAAACCAGAACCCGGTAGACCTTTTGCGCAACGACCCGCACATCCGGCATGCCGCTGCCGTTGTCGAAAGCTTTCTTACCTCCCGGCTCTACGATGTTGTGGTTCCCGAGCAGGTGAGCGGACTTGATCAGATGGTTTCGGCCCTGAATCTTGTAGAAGGCCAGCAGGAAGATTATGCGTATCAGATTGCGCAGCAGATCGGCAGCGACATCTATATCACGTTTTCCGGCACAGAAGAAGATGCCGGCTTTGGCACAACCCGCACAGCCATGCTGGTGCGCGCCTTTGAAACCACGACCGGACGGCTCCTCGGCGCGGAGACCGGCTACAGCCAGGGACGGCGCGGAGAACGTTCCGTATCCACCGAAGAAGCCATGAACGATGCCATTGACAATGTGCTTTCTCGAATCAACAACTACTGGGTGGACGACATGAGCCGCGGTGTGCAGTACAAAGTCGTGCTCAACATCCCCGACTTTTTCAGTCGTGATGATGTGGAGGATATCCAGTTCGCATTCATGGATGCCGTGGATGCCATTACCCGGTCCTCCCGGGAGAACATAGCCACCAGTCAGACGCTCGATTACCTGATCTGGTGTGACCCTGCTGAGTTTGGCAATTCAAGAAACGTATACCGGTCACTTGTTCGTGAATTCAACCGCCACGGCGGCATCGGGCGTATCCGCTCGGTGACCATCAACCGAAAACTCCTCGTACTGGAAGTGGACCGGGGATAATACCAAGCTCATGAAACAAGATCTCATAACCACCCGCTTTCTGATTCTTTGCCTGATGACGGCTGCCGCCTGGCACACGTTTCTGCTTGCCGGCGGGGAAGCACAAGCCCAGATACCGGATTGGTACCTTGAAGGCCGAAGTATGCACTATCCAACCGGCTTTTATATCGTAGGCCTGGGCGAGGGTGGTAGCCCGGACGAAGCCGCCGGGCAGGCCAGGGCTTCTCTTGGTGCCCAGATACGGGTTCGGGTGGATTCGGAAATAACTTCTATTGTCACCGAAATGGATTCGGGGGACCGCGGCTCGTTTGAGAGCATGTACCGCAACGAAACCACATCCCGCATTGATGAACAGTTGCTTGGGGTGGAAATTGCCATGCAGGGCCAACACGCGGGCCGGTACTACGCCCTTGCCGCTCTTGACCGGCAGCGGTTTGTCGGGGAGTTGCGCTCGGAGCTGGACCGTCTGAAGCAAAGTTACGATGCCATGGTTGAAAGTGGCAGCGGACTGATACAACAGGGACAGATTATCGCGGGAATCAATGCGCTGCTGGAAGCTCAGGGGGAGGCATCCGCATTCTATTCGGCCTTGTCCACGCACAATGCCCTTGCACAGGAGCCGTATGGCCAGGGTGATGTCCTGGGTGTGGCCCGGCTGGTGCCCGGGATACGGCAGACGCTCTCTTCCGTGCGCCTTTCGGTGATATCCGGGGATGAGCAGTCCGGTGCGCCGGGGAGGCAGCTTGACGAGCCGGTTGTTTTCCGTGCCGTCTATATACAGAACGGCAGAGAGGTGCCTGTATCCAACCTGCCGCTGCATGTCACATACCAGGACGGAAACGAAGCAGACCGCGTGACTACCGACGCGGAAGGACTGGCATCCGTGGATCTGAGAGCAATGCCGGTGCGGGGGGAGGTAAACAGGGTTACGGCATCGGCCGAATTTGCTGAGATTCCACCGGTGTTCCGGAGCA
>SKYY01000178.1 GCA_007127665.1 Balneolales bacterium
AGGAGGTAATTGAGCTTATTCCAGTTTTTATCATATCGTGTTGAGTAAAGCGTGATATCCTCATACGCAACCCCTCTCGTGTCAATCGGTGCGCTCCAGTGGGCACACCAACCCAGATAATCGCCATCCAGAACTGCCGCTTCCCTTCCCAGGTTTGTAAGGTTGACATTAAAGTATGCTCTGTCGTTGTTTCTTTGCACTCTGACAGTTACATTTTCTGCTCCTTCCATCACAGTGAAATTGGGCAATTTGTCGGCAACATCATCAAACGTTCCTACCGAGCTGTCTTTCATGTCACAATTGGTGAAAACAAATGCGACAAGCAAAACAGGAAGGAAAATTTTCAATGCTCTTATGATCTTCATATGAAGTCCCTCTATGTTGTTGATTTTATTAAATCCGTGAGTTTTTGTTACATCTTCTGCTATGCATATAATACACAATCATTTCCATGTCGACCATTAAGCTTTTTTAATAATTGGTACAAACCTGCGTAAATTGCTTCATATGAACTTCATTTAAAGTTTTTGGCTTTATAAAAAAAAACATTGGGCTTTTTATTTTATTTCCGTGAGAGGTTTTTAGCTCACGCTTTAGATGAAGTTTGTCGCCAACCGGCATGCATTGTCCACCAGGAAAAGCTATCTTTCCATTGAGGACAACCCGGTCGATCCGTTTTTTACATACTTTCCCGGACCTGGTAATGTATGTTTGAACGTAATCACCACTGAACCCGGTCTACACTCCCCACTTCTCCATGAAACCTGAATCCGAACTCACTCTCTTTCTTGCGGGTGACGTGATGACCGGACGCGGAATCGACCAGTGCCTGGCCCGCTCAGTGGACTCGCAGCTCCATGAAAGGTTCGTGAAAAATGCGGAACAATACGTAACCCTGGCCGAGCGCCACTCCGGACCCATCCCCCGTCCGCTCACTTATCGGCAACTCTGGGGCGATGCGCTCTGTGAACTACGGCGGCGCAAACCCGATCTGCGCATCATCAACCTGGAAACGGCACTGACCTCCCACCCCGAACCATGGCAGGAAAAAGGAATCCACTATCGCATGCATCCCGGAAACGCCGGCCTGCTGCAAACCGCCGGCATCGATCTGTGCGTCCTGGCCAACAATCACACCATGGACTGGGGACGTGAAGGCCTCACCGAAACACTGAAAACCCTCCGAAACAAGAAAATTGCACGAACGGGAGCCGGCAAAGACCAGCCTTCAGCCGAAGCACCGGCCAAACTTACCCTGAAGAGCGGACGCCTGCTCGTTTTTGCATATGCAACCCCCTGCTCAGGCACCCCTCCCTCCTGGAAACCGGACGTCGACAAACCCGGTGTAAACGTCCTGGACGGACTTGGCACAGCAGCCATCGGCAGGGTGATCGATGACGTACACAGGCAGCGGCGTCCCGGCGACCGCGTGATCATATCCATCCACTGGGGCGGTAACTGGGGCTACGACATCCCATCCACCCAGCGCACCTTCGCCCACAGCGTACTGGATGCGGGAGTCGCCGACCTCATCTACGGACACTCATCCCACCACCCGAAACGGATCGAAATCTACCGCAACCGCCTGATCCTGTACGGCTGCGGTGACCTGATCAACGATTATGAGGGCATTGGCGGACAGGAAGCCTACCGCGACGACCTCACCATGATGTACTTTCCCCGGCTGAACGCGGACGGTTCCCTCAAGTCACTCGAAATCGCCCCCATGAAAATTCACCGGTTCTCATTATGTTACCCGTCAGAGGACGAAATCGCCACACTCACCGAAACCTGGAATCATGATCCTCATCTACATCCATGGATTCAATTCGGGATACCATCCCGGTGGATACAAGATCGCATCCCTGCAAAAAATGGCGACTGTGTACGGAGTTACCTACGACTCGTTTTCGATGCATGATGAGGTGCAACGGACCTTGCGGCAACAACTGGACGCAATACTTGAGAAGCTGCAGGCCGGGGAGCCGGCAAAGGAACGGGGTGGAAAGCATGGAAAGCATGGAAGGGATGGAAGAGATGCAAAGGATGAGCAGAATGAGCGCCGCAGACGGGAAGCCCCGGATAGTCGCCAGGGCCGGGAAGCCCTGAAAAATCAACACGGCTGTCAAACCCGGGTAAGCAGCGAGGGTCAGGCGGATCGGGGAAGTCGCAACGCCCTTGCCCTTGCAGGCACTTCGCTAGGCGCTTACTGGGCAGCCCGCTTAGGCAACCACTTCGGGATACCCGCCGTGCTGATCAACCCTACCATCCACCCGCATCAGAGCCTGAAGCGCTACGTCGGACACAAACTGCTGAATTTCGTCACGCGCAGCCGGAATATCCTGAGGGATGAGGTGCCGGCCTCTTATGGAGATATCGAGCGTTCAGGGGATTTCCTGGTGCTTCTGGACAAAGGCGACGAGTTGCTCGATTACCGCCAAGCTGAAAAATGGTTCGATTCAGGGAAAAACAGCGGCAATTCTGATCCGGTACTACCCGAAACCACCGCTCTGGAAGAACCCGAAGGCACCGCTCCGGAAACTGCCCGGCGGGATTCTTGCAAGGTGATCACATTTGAGGGCGGGTCACACCGCTTCAGCCACATGGAAGAGGCGCTGCCCCAAATCCGGCAGTTTCTTTCCCGATACTTCGCTTCACGGCAACACTCTTCAGGCCCTCCTTAAGGCCTTTCTTCTACAAACCAAAACCCTTGAGGCCAATCCACGCCCCGACAAGACGACTTTCACACCAATGTATACGCCACATTAAGCCAATCCACAATGATTTCTCACCTGATGCTGATCACTTTGCTCGCCTTCCTCACGATTCTGGCCGCAAGTGCCTCTGGTGCCCCATCCACAAGTGAAAAAAAACAGCTCTTTTCCATGGACAACCTTGTTGCCTGGTGCATCATCCCTTATGATAACCAGGACCGGACTCCGTTGCAGCGGGCCGGCATGCTTCGCGAGCTCGGCTTCACCAGAATGGGCTACGACTGGAGGGTGCGACACCTTCCCGATTTCCCCGAGGAGATCCGCACACTGCAGAAATTCGATATCGAACTGACGTCTGTCTGGCTGTGGATCGATGACCGGGCGGCGGACGGCCTGCTGCCCGAGCACAACCGGATCTTCGATGCGCTCGAGGATGCGGGTGTATCCACAAGTATCTGGATCGGCCTGCATGAAAATGTCTATGCCGGACTCCGGGACGCGCAAAAGGTGGCAAAAGTGGCGGGCATCATTGACCTGGTCTACGAAAGAGCGCGCAAATCCGGCAGCTCGGTCTCACTTTACAATCATGGCGGATGGGCCGGGGTCCACGAAAACCAGGTCCGGATCATCCGCGCATCGAAATACGAAGACATCGGGATCGTTTTCAATTTCCATCATGGCCACGACCAGATCGAGAGCTTCGGGGAAACCCTGGAAATCCTGATGCCGTGGCTGGAAACGGTCAACCTCAACGGCATGGAAAAGGACGGGGCCCATATTGTGGATATCGGCAAGGGTGATCATGAAAAGCAAATGATAAAAACCCTGTTGGATTCCGGGTTCACCGGCAACATCGGGATTATCGGGCATACGGAAGGCGAGGATGTCCGCGACGTGCTGCTGCGAAACCTGCACGGCCTGCACAAAATACTGGAGGAACTGGAGAAATGGAACACTTCCGAAAATGGATTCTGAGGCTGATGCCGGTACTGGCCGTCCTCATGCTGGCCGGACTGATCCTCTCGCGGGTGTATCAGCCGGAGCCGCGGGACACCCAACCGGACCTGCAGATCTCCGCATTTGACGCATCGGATCATATTGGCAAACAGGCCGTGGTGTGTGGCATCGTGGAGTCGGCCGATTTCATTCCCGCCATTGGCGGTGAGCCAACGTTCCTGAACCTGGGCCGCCCCTACCCCGACCAGCCGTTCACCGTCGTGATCTGGGGTGAGGATCGCGCGCGCTGGCCGGTGCCGCCCGAAGAGCGCTATCTCACCCGCCGCATCTGCGTCACCGGAACCATCAGCGAACACCGCGGCACCCCGCAAATCCGTGTGCGCGAGCCGCGCCAGATCAGTGAGCAATGATGCACACGGGTCGCATCTACCCACGCTCCTACTTCGACGGCGGTTTCGGGCGGCTGACGACTGACGTGGTAGCATCACTTGCCCTTATCGGTTTTTTCCTTCAACCGACCTGTCACAAATTTGTGCAGGATACTGCTGACGAGGGTCTGATAGGGCACCCCCTCTTCCATAGCTTTTGATTTCAAGAGCTCAACATCTCTTTTGGAAATCCGG
>SKYY01000064.1 GCA_007127665.1 Balneolales bacterium
AGGGAAAGAAAAAGAAAAGGGAAAAGGTAACCGAGGTGCTTTATGATCACATCAACCGCATGGGTCATCATCACAGCCATTTTGGTGGCAACCTCCTGCGCCCTGGTGGGCACATTCCTTGTATTGCGCAAAATGTCGCTGATGGGAGACGCCATATCCCACGCCGTGCTTCCGGGCATTGTGATCGCGTTTCTCCTGACGGCGGGACGGAATACCTTCCCGATGCTGATCGGTGCAGGATTATTCGGGCTGTTCACGGTCTGGCTCACCGAAGAACTCAGCAAAAAAGGGCGCATTTTCCATGACGCTTCCATGGGAATCGTTTTCACGACGCTGTTTGCCATAGGTGTCATCATCATTTCCCTGTTTGCGGCCAACGTGGATATCGATCAGGAGTGCGTGCTGTACGGAGAGATCGCCTATGTTCCCTGGGACTTGTGGATATGGCAGGGGACCAACATGGGGCCCAGGCCGGTCTGGATCCTAAGCATGGTACTTCTGATCAACATCGGCTTTATCACTTTGATGTACAAAGAGCTCAAGACCTACAGTTTCAGCCCCCAGCTTGCGGCAACGCTGGGTCTGCCGGTTGGTCTCATCCATTACGGCCTGATGGGAACCGTCTCGTTCACGACGATCGCTTCCTTTGAGAGTGTAGGCGCCATCCTGGTCGTTGCCCTGCTGATTGTCCCGCCAGCAACCGCCTACCTGCTTACCGACCGTCTCCACAGGCTGTTATTACTGGCGGTTTTTTTCGGCATCACCTCCGCCGTCGGCGGCTACTACCTGGCCTTGTGGATCAACAGTTCCATAGCAGGGGCCATTGCGGTTATGAACGGCTTGCAGTTTGCCCTTGTCTTCATACTGGCACCCCGGTATGGCTTGCTGGGTAAAAAACTTGCCGGACGGCGCGTCACAAGGACGGAACCCGAGCTTATCTCCCATCCCGAACCGGAAGACATCCGGGAAACCCTGTCATAAGCTGCAATCAATCCATATCCAGAATATCCCGGATCCGCTCGGACACATCCTCCAGATGAAAGCGTGTCGGGTTGTCGGCGGCACGCGACACGGCGCTATCCACATCACGTTTCAGGGCACGCAGGTGGCCGCGGATCATGGCCGTTCCTTCACTGGATGAGCGGATGAACAATCCCGGAAGCTGAATCTCCATCACATCCAGGTAGGCCCGCTGCACATTCCGGCGATACATGTCAATGTTGACGCGATTTTGCCCAAGCTCCTGCCAGATTCCCTTGCGCAGATCGGTCATCATATCATCGACAGCATAGATTTCAGAGCTGCTGCGGGTGGCTTCCATTTCGGCCATCCGGTTCAGGCGGGATGTGCTCATCAGGTTCATCAGCAACTGGCGCTGTCCCTGCATGATGCGGTTTCCTGATCCAAAGGGCTGGATCAGGTCAAGCACATCCTGGTCAAGCAGGTACTGTGGTGTCTGGAACGCTTCTTCGAGCAGGTAGTTCAGCGCTTCGACCTGACGGTCACGGGGAACAGGCGTGAAAACGGGTCCCTCCTGCCCGTACACCTTGCGTTCGCTGTAGATGCCGCCGACCCAGTTCACGACATGTCCCAGCATCCAGTTGCGCTGCTGGACAACAGCGCCATACAATTCCTGAAGTGTCTGGAAATTCTCCCCTTCCTCTGCGGCCGCATCCACAATGAAAGTCATGATACGCTTGATGTTGGCGATGCCGTACTGAGTGGACTTGACGTGATTGTCACCGAGCGCCTCGCGTTGCTGCGTCGGGTCGTACATGGAAAGGTTTCCGAAGAGCAGCATCGGCTCATCTTCCTGGCGGGATGCGATTTCGTTCAGGAACGGCCGTTCCTCATCGGCGGATTTGGCTTCCGGAAACGGCGTGTAGCCCCATTCGATGGAGAACTTGTCGTAGATGGATACGATCGGGAACATATAGGCGCCGTCGCCCGGCTGGGCCACGTAATTCATGCGTGCGTAGTCCATGATGGATGGCGTGGTGCCATATTTGTGCGTAAAGGTGGGGCTGCGCAGGCTGTCGGTCGGCACGGTGGCGCTGGACTTCATGTTGTGCGGCAGGCCAAGCGTGTGACCTACTTCGTGCGCGACTACCATTTGCACGAGACGGCCCATCAGCGAGTCGGGCATCGGCAGGTTCTGCATACGCTCATCGACCGCGGCGCCCTGCGCGAAGTACCAGTTGCGCAGCAGGTTCTGCACATTGTGAAACATGCCGATCGATGAGGTGATGATCTCACCGGAACGCGGGTCGTTGACATGCGGCCCGAACGCGTTCATGACGGTGGAGGGCATCCACCGGACCATGGAATAGCGCGAGTCTTCCATGCTGAAGTCGGGATCGTCCACCGGTGCCGGCTTGCCCAGGATCGCATTCTTGAAGCCGGCCTGTTCAAATGCCGGTTGCCAGTCGTTGACACCCTGGATGACGTAATCCACCAGGAACTCCGGCGTACCGGGATCCACGTAGAATACAATCGGTTTTTTGGGCTCATAAAGTCCGTTTTCGTCGGGTTCCTCGTCTTTTCTCTCCAGGCGCCAGCGAGTGATGTAGCGGCGGCGTTCGGCGCGGTGTTCCGGGCGGCTGAAATCCACCTGCTGGATGGAGAAGTAGCCGACGCGCTCATCGTGAAGCCGGGGTTGCATCGGAACCTCTGGCAGCTGGAGGAAGCTGAAGTTGATCATAAGGGAAATGGAACGCAGACTGCCACCCCTCGGTACATTTTCGGCCTGCATGGTAAGCACGTTGGTGACCTCCACGTTTTCCGGAAACGCGCGGAACCGTTCGATGTAGCTGCGGTCGCTGTCAACGCGCCGTCCGCGGTAGCGCTCGCGGGGTGAAAACTCCGGTATGTCGGTGGTAAAGAGGTCCGTCACCTCTATGAGTGACGAGAGGCTGTCCGGTCCGATCGATTCAATCTTGAAAGACGCAATGATCGGTTCGAAATTCGCCGCGCGCACGGCCTTGTAAACCGATGATGCCGAATCGGCGACGGACTGGTACATGACATTGCGCAGGAGTATCCTCTCACCCTGCTTTTCCCATCGCAGCACATAGTTGTTCAATCGGATACCACCGTATCCCGTGCCTGCCTGTGCCCTGACGATGCGTGACACCATAAGCATTTCACGTCCGAGCTGTTCATCCGGAATTTCAAAATAGAGCTTACCATTGACCTTGTGGACGTCAAAAAGTCCTTCCTCGGTTTCGGCATCGTCGGTGATGATCTCAAAATATTTTGAGGCCGGTTCGGGTTTGCCGACTTCCACTTCACCCTCAGGGATATCCGGGTCGGCTTCCACGGTTGACCGGAACAGCGAACAGCTGGAGAAAATCATAAGTACAGGTATCAACAACCAGAGACGTTGGGCAAGCATGTGATGTATATATTTTTTTAGGATGGTATATTGCGGACGCGATCATTCAGTCCCAATCCGGCGCCATACCGGGCAGATCGACAAAGCGTTGATCCTTATCGAGGCGGGCAATTGTTTCGAGATCTTCCTGGTCCAGTTCAAAGTCAAATATAGCGAAATTTTGTCGTCTTTTTTCATGCGTGGATGCTTTGGGCACGGTTGCTACCTGATTCTGCTGAATCAGCCATCGAAGCGCAACCTGAGTTGCATTTTTTCCGTGTTTCCTGCCGATTTCCTGAAGCAGTGGATGATATGCCAGGTGGCCTTTGGCAAGCGGGCTGCAGGCCGTGAGAAACATCTCTTTATCACGAATCCAGGACAGCAGTTTGTCCTGGTCCAAAAGAATGTGATATTCGACCTGATTGGTGGATGGCTTCTCCTGTTTCAGCTTGATTGCCGTACATTTCCGCGGTGTCGATGTGCCGGTATCCCAGTTGGATGGCATCTCTGACCGCATCCACACATTCATCACCATTCAGTCTGCAGGTGCCGAAACCAAGGGCCGGAATTTGCGCGTCTTTGTATGAGACGTATTGCGGTTTCACGCTCAAGGTGCGGTAGCGTTACTCGAAATCCGTATTCAGTTTATATCTGGCGATACGGTTATTGCCTTTGTCAGCCACGTAGACGACACGGCGGAAATAGGCTACGCCGCTCGGTTCGTTGAACTGCCGCGGTCCGACACCCCTTCCTCCGAAGGAAACGTTGACTGCTTTTCTGGCGGTGGATCCGGCGGGCGGAACCACTCCCTCCTGGCCATTGGACTGGAACAGGTACAGACTGTCCGTGCCGGCATCTGTCACGAAAATGTGGCCGCGGGGATCGGCGGAATAGGCGATTCCGCTGGGACGGACAAAGC
>SKYY01000053.1 GCA_007127665.1 Balneolales bacterium
CTCACGATCAGCGTGTAATCGACCGTGCAAGACGTGTCATCACCATGGTCGACGGAGCGATACATAAAGATGAGAAACAGGAAGTACTTAGTGAACAGTGAACAGTTAGCAGTTAGCAGTTAGCTGATAAATAGCAGGACATAGTTGACACATTCTGTAGCATAACATCGTTGACACTTTGTAAACAACAGTTCTTTGACATAGTGATTTTCTCGTAGTGTTCATCCAAAAAACGGATGAACGAATACGAGAAAAGAAAACAAGCAATTAATCGACATGAAGCGGGTGAGTCAGTCACCAGTATTGTGGACTCGCTTGGAAAAAGTCGCCAATGGTTCTACAATTGGCTGAAACGTTATCAGGCTGCGGGTGGGGAAGGCAACTGGTTTGAAGACCAATCCAGGGCGCCAAAAACCACCCCAACCAAGGTAACAGGGTCGGTGGAGCAACAGGTCATTGATGCGCGCAAGCGCTTGGAGAAGCAGGGGATCGCTCAAACCGGAGCGATTGCCATTTCCTATGAGCTGCGCAACCAAGGTATTATCCCGCCTGAAGTCTGGACTATTAACCGGATTATTGCTCGTCATGGATTAACCAGGGACAAACCCCGACGGCGATCCAATAAGGAGTATCCGGAGTTGTTTGACCATACCCACCAGATGGACCTTGTTGGCCCGCGCTGGATTAAAGGCGATGGGCGGTTTTACAGCGTAAACATCATCGACACGTGCTCTCGAACCTGTTTAGCCGTGCCGGTTCGCACCAAAGCCTCGTTGGGCATCGCCAGGGTTTTGGCCAGGTTTTGGGCCAGTCATGGAATGCCCGATGCCCTTCAAATGGATAACGAGTTAGCCTTTCGGGGCAGCAACCGCTATCCACGTAGTTTTGGCATTGTCGTTCGTTTAGCTCTGGCGTTGGGGATCGCACCGGTATTTATTCCGGTAGGTGAACCGTGGCGCAACGGGATTATAGAACGATTCAATCATACCTGGGACAGGCACTTCTTTCGATCCCAAATCTTTACCGGGTTTGAGCATTTGGGCCAGGCCTCACGTCAGTTTAGCCGCTTTCATAACAGCCATCATCGCTACAGCACTTTGGGGCATGAAACCCCGGATCAAATGAGCCGGAAATTGTTGCCAGCCATGCGATACGATGAGCGGTTTGATTTAGAAAAACGGATTCCCCTTGAGGAAGGCAGCATTTACTTTGTTCGCTTTATCCGAAGCGACTGTAAGCTTCATCTTCCCACCGAGTCCTTTCGAGTGGATCAGAGCCTGAAGTATTCCTATGTGGTTGCTGAGATCAGTGTGGAAAATCACAGTTTGTTTATCCAGCAAAACAACAAGATTATTCAAACATTTGAATATCTAATGCCGGTTGATTGGTAGCTTGTTATCACTATGTCAAAGAACTTGTGCTATGAAATTGACCCTTAAGCGCCCCCTGCAGGGGGCCGGGGCTTCGCCCCGCTCTTAACAGTCAAAAAAGTGTCAACTATGTTATGCTATACAACAATTCATCCTTGTAAAAAAAGATTTCATCCATTTCATAAAGATCAGATTTTGTGTTCAAGGCTTCAGAAATGTCCGTACTGGGTTTTGTTTTACGCAATTGACTGATAGCCTGATTTTTAACAGCTTTGTAAAGATATGCTCTTATTGAAGTATGGATACTAAAATTTTCATGATTGTCCCATATATTGATAAATACTTCCTGAACAACATCTCTTGAAAGATCTGCAGAACCGACATATTGATGAGCGAAAAGACAAAGATCGGAATACCAGGTCCGGAATAATTCTCCAAAAACCTCTTCATCACCTTTCCGGATTTTTTCAATCAATTCCCTTTCCATGTCAGGTAGAAAAAAAATAGAATTATTATATTTGCATGGTCAGAATCTTTTCAAAACCATTATAAAATTACAATATCGTTTAAGAATCAAAAAATCAAGACTGACTTTGATTTGTAAAGCCCCAAACTGACAATCTCATTCACAAAGTGGCTGCACGATGAAAATAATTCCAGTGAATATTGAATCAAAACCATCAATAAAATGAATGGGAACTGAATATTTCTTTTGAATATTATCATTCTTAAGAATTTAAAGGTTCAGTGCCAGAAGAGGCTGGCAGATCTTCAATAATTGATATAAATTCGATTTTCGCTGTCATTCCAAAGTACATCGGTTTCAGAGCCGGGCACCCATTGCAGCATACATCCCTGCTGCCAGTTCCAGGCACGACTCTCCCCGATTTCACTCCATTTGTCATCATTTTCCAAATCAATGACACCAATTTTGATCACATCATCTGCTTCAGGGGTACGGTGTTCAAAGTCAACCTGCATACCAAGAACAAACTGCCCTGTAGGATCCATCTGCCACTTGTCATAGTAACCAAACCAATGGTAACCCGGCGGACTTGTAATCGCACGTATGTTCACATCTTGTTTGAATGTCGAAGGTACAATTTGAGGAAAGAAGGCAAGTCCGCTTACCCCAGTTAATGTTGTCTTCAGAAAATCTTTTCGGTTCCAGTCAGATATATCACCAATCTATCGATTCGAAATTTACATTTTCAAAATTGATTGTACTTTTATAAATAACAATTACTTAAAATATGATTTTAACTTTGCCCTTAAGAGCACTCTAATCAAAAAATACTCTCAGCTCTTCCTCAGTCCATAATTCTGTACGTTCTCCGGTTTTCTGACGAATTTCTTCTATTTGTGACGGAGCAACCGGTTCTTCATCATGCCAGTTTGCACGGATGTAACTAATCACCGCGGCTATTTCCTCATCGTTCATCCACGAGAAAGGAGTCATCACGCCTCTTTCACCCCGTTTGCCCTGTAATACTATCCGGACGAGAGCTTCATGTGATCCACCAGCCCATTCCGATCTGTCCATCGATGGAGCCACACCTCCGCTCACATGGCAGGCAGCACAATTTCTCTGAAATGAGATCGCTCCCTCTCGGTACCACTCCGGCCGACCTTCTTCTGTCGTATCATCTGCCCTCTGAACGATAATCTCCTCCTGATCCTGCGACCTGGAGATAATTTCCTGCTGCCATACAGGCCTGTCGGCCGATTCTTCGGGAGTCAGCCAGTTAACGGTGTGATAAATAGCGTTTTCTGAAACTGATCCGTCTTCGAATGTGAGGTTATAGGCGATCTTCATCTGCATTACCGGTTTCATGTCGCTGATTTCAAGGAAAAGTTCCGTTCCTTCTTCCGAAACTGTTGCCGAGATGATTTCAACCGGTTCCCGGCCTTCTGTATCGGGATCTTCCGGGAGAACCTCGGGGGAACCATACCGGGCTGAATAGATGTAACCCCACCTTTCGGCCTGGAAATTGTCAATGTTTTGAGCTTCATCTGGATCAAGCGGATCCGTGAACACAATCCGCACACCTTCGGGATAAACGTGAAAACTTTTTGGAAGATTGGCATTGCCGCCGGCATATCGTATCCGTTCAAAACCTCCATCGTCTGTTGCGAGAGTCTGCCAACCTCTCAGGCCCGTGACATAAAGCTGTCCGTCTGAAGGATTCATCCGTCCCCGCACCAGCCCGGAAGCGGACTCGACCGGCAGTTTCACAATCCCACCCTGATAGCTTCCGTTCATCTCTTCCTTGAGAACGGCAAATAGCGTGCGCTGACTGTAAGAACCCAAAATCCATTGCCCGGCGAGCGGTCCCCAGCGGGAATCACCGGCGTAGATAATCGGCCCGGTAGAGTTGTTCACATGATACGGCATCCAGGCGACGGGCGGATCGAAATCTCCCACTTCAAGGTTTTCTCCTCCGTGGCGCCGGTCGCCATAAAATCCGCCCTGCTTCATCACATCCAGGCGGTCCACCGGCACCCAGTTCCCTTCCTGGTCGGCACCCATAATCTGATCTCCCGGCCCGATACCCAGCGAATTGGCTCCCCGGTAACCGCGGGCATAAATCTCGCGTTCCGAACCGTCGGCCGAAACCCGAATCAGAGATCCATGCTGCGGTATTTCGGGAGGAACCCGGTTTCCGTTTTTGAAAAAGTAAAAGTTCCCCTCCGAATCAACCTGGAGTTCCAGAGTGTGAGCCATCGGGTAGACAATGCCGTCGTTATTGAAATTTTCATAAAAATCGGCTTCCCCATTCCCGTTCAGGTCTCGCAGGCGGGTTAGCTGGCTTCGTTCGGTTACATAAATCTCTTCATCCACAACAGCTACTCCCATCGGGTAGAAAAGCCCTGATGCAAAACGCTGCCAGGTCACCTCTTCCAGGGA
>SKYY01000102.1 GCA_007127665.1 Balneolales bacterium
GATCCGCAACGAATTAACGTCACTGTCAACGGTATTCCGTTGAACGACTCGGAGTCGCACGGGGTCTTCTGGGTGAACATGCCTGATTTCGCATCCTCCCTGGACCAGGTACAGATCCAGCGTGGCGTGGGCACCTCGGCGCACGGTCCGGCCGCCTTCGGGGCCACCGTCAACCTGCAGACGACAACCCTGCAGGCCGACCCTTACGGTGAGATCAACACCAGCGGCGGCTCATTCAACACCTTCAAAAGCAATGTCCTTGTGGGGACCGGGCTCATGTCCAACGGATGGGCGTTTGACGGACGGCTTTCCTACATCAGGTCGGACGGGTACATTGATCGCGCATCCTCCGACCTGCGCTCGTTTTTCATATCCGGGACGCGGCACACGGACGATGGCCTGCTCAAGCTGAACGTGTTTTCGGGGCAGGAGGTGACCTACCAGGCCTGGTACGGCGTCGACCGCGACCAGATCAACGAAAACCGGCGTTTCAACCCGGCAGGAATGTATACCGATCCGGACGGACAGGTACGCTTCTACGACAATCAAACCGACAATTACACGCAGACGCACTATCAGCTTCACTATTCACGGCGTTTGGGCGAGCGGCTTTCCGGCAACCTGTCGCTGCACTATACCCGCGGCGCGGGGTACTATGAGGAATACCGCCAGAACAATGCCCTTTCTGCCTACGGTTTCGAACCGGTTGTGATTGGCTCGGAGGTGATTACGCGAACGGACCTGGTGCGTCAGCGGTGGCTGGACAACCACTTTGGCGGAGTTACGTTCTCGACCGACTACCAGGGCGGCGACAGCTGGCAGCTCACGTTCGGCGGCGGGTTGAACTACTATGATGGTGACCATTTCGGGGAGATTGTCTGGACCCGGGTGGCGAGTCCGGCCGAACTGGGCGACCGCTACTATGATAACAAGGGCACAAAGTGGGACGGCAATTTCTACACCAAGGCGATGGTAGACCTGTCGGAGCGTCTGACCGTCTTAGCGGACCTGCAGGTGAGGCACATTGATTATACGCTGGACGGTATCAACAATGACCAGCGCGTGCTCGATGCCAACCATCAATTCACGTTTTTCAATCCCAAGGCCGGACTGAGCTATTCGCTCGGGGAGCTTGGCCGTGTTTATGGCTATTTCGGCATCTCCAGCAAGGAGCCTGTGCGCCGGGACTTCACGGACGCCACCGAGAACTACCTGCCCAGCCACGAAACGCTCTACAATGTGGAGGCTGGTTATCGCGGTGGATGGGAGCGGGTGCGGCTCGGGGTCAACGCCTACTACATGCGATACGACAATCAGCTTATCAACACCGGTGACATCAATGATGTCGGGGATCCGGTGCGGACCAATGTGCCGGACAGCTACCGGGCGGGTATTGAGCTGGAGGCGTCGGCGCGGATCACCTCCGCCATCCACTGGAACGGAAATGTGACCCTGAGCAGGAACCGTATCCCGGAATTTGTGGAACGCATCGACCGGTACGATGAAAACTGGGCGTTTGTCGGTCAGGAGGAGATTCTCCATGAAAATACAACCATTGCATTTTCGCCGTCGGTGACTTCCGCGTCGCAGCTGAGCTGGCGGTACGACAACGTCCGCGTCGACTGGTTTGCACGCTACGTCGGGCGGCAATATCTGGACAATACATCGAACCCGGACCGTGCACTGGATCCGTGGTGGATCAATGACCTTCGCCTTTCGTGGGATTGGGGTGGACTGCAGTTTGTCCGCAATGTCCGCCTGCAGGTCATGGTCAATAACATTTTCAACCACATGTACGAGTCGAATGGCTACACGTTCGGTTATTTTGCCGGAAGCCAGGAGATTCGCGAAAACTACTACTATCCGCAGGCCGGGCGGCACGTGTTGGGCGGGCTTTCCATCTCTTTCTGAGAAAAAATGCCAATGGAAAGCTGGTGCAGGATTCCTATATTTCGTGGATAGAAACGGAGTTTTGGATAGTTGTCCTCCGTAGTTATCCTGTGTAGTTATCCTTCCGATGCCGGAACAAGAACTCTATACCGTATTTCAGACACTGGGCATTTCGCTGCTGATGGGACTTCTGGTCGGGATGCAGCGGGAGCTTCAGGACACCACCATTGCGGGGTTTCGCACCTTTGCGATCGTGACGGTATTCGGGACGATATGCGGGTTTTTGAGCCAGTATTTCAGTCCGCTCATACTTGGTTTCGGGCTGCTCGGCGTGGTGACCATCATTGTTGTGGGCAACATGATGAAGATGAAGAGCGGAAGCACGGAGTTTGGCATGACCACGGAGATTTCCATCCTGCTGATGTATGGTGTAGGGGCGTACATCACCATAGGTCCGTGGGTGATCGGAGCGGCCGTAGCCGGAAGCACGGCCATCCTGCTGCAGCTCAAGCCTCAGTTCAGGGGAGCGCTGGCGCGCCTGGAAGGCAAGGATATCAAGGCGATCATGCAGTTCGTGTTGATCACGTTCATCATCCTGCCCATTCTTCCCAACCAGACCTTCGGTCCGTTCGATGTGTTCAACCCGTATCGCACCTGGCTGCTTGTGGTGCTGATCACGGGCATCAGCCTTTTCGGTTACATGACCTACAAATTTATGGGTGACCGGGCCGGTACGGCGCTTGGCGGCATGCTGGGCGGGATCATCTCCAGCACGGCCACCACGGTCAGCTATTCACGCATAACGGCACAGACACCGACGGCGGGTTTCCATGCGGCCGTGGTGATCATCATTGCATCCGCGATGGTCTACCCCAGGTTGGCCATCGAAATTGGTGTCATGGCCCCGGACTATTTTTACCAGATGATCTGGCCCATCGCACTGATGTTTGCTGTCAACATCGTGGTGGCCTGGTATGCCTATCGGCAGGTCAAGAAAAGCGACCATGAAATGCCCGAACAGCGTAACCCGAGTGAGCTGCGCACGGCGCTTACTTTCGGCGGACTGTATGTTGTGATCCTGATTGTAATTGCAGCCACAACCGAATATCTCGAATCGGAAGTGCTCTATCTTGTTGCGGGTATCTCAGGTCTGGCTGACATGGACGCCATTACGCTATCCGTCTCCCAAAAAGTGCAGGCCGGCAGCATTGCCTATACCCTGGGATGGAAGCTGATCCTGACGGCCCTTATCTCCAATACCGTATTCAAATATCTGCTGATCCGTTTCATTGGCGGCAACGCTGTGGCAAACCGGGTTATTCCTGCCTTTTCGGTGGTCATTGTTGCCGCTCTGCTGCTGATCATCTTTGGATGACAGTTTTGCCGGCCGGTTTGCATCCTTGCGGTTTTTCCTCTAATCTGTTTCAGGAAACAAGCGCCGTGGCAAGCAGCGGAAAACGGTCATTGACATTCAAAACCTGTGTTGTTTGCAGGACGAAGTCGCATTGTGAGTCCAGGTCACGTTTGCAGAATCAAGGCAATCGGGCTGAATCAACCCGGATCATCCCGGTACGTCGCTGCCGGACACTGAAATCTAAAAGCCATGAAATGAACATGACAGCCTCCGGCTGACACACAGGAGCATGATTAAAACGTCATGGACATTCTATGTGACCGCTTGAATCAAAAAATTTTAAACACATGAACCGAAGGTCGCGAAGCGCTATGTCCATGACCGTAGCCGGTCACACAGAAGCATGATTATAATCGTCATGGACATTCTATGTGACCTCATGAATCAAAAATTATAAACACATGAAAAATAAACGGTTACGATCGTCTCTGACACTGGTAGCGATTCTTTCTGTGAATCTGATACTGCCACTGTCCGTCAATGCACAGAATATGGCAGGAGATTCCCATATAGGGCTGGGATTGGCTTACGGATTCGATGTGGGTGCAGACGGGGAGATGGGCATGAATGTCAACTTGTACCGTTCACTGACGGACAATATCCGGTTCGGCGCCGATTTCATCTACTATCTGTTGAATGATCCCCGGTTTCAGAATCCCCGCTTTATTGAACTGAATGGAAATATCAATTACCACCTGGTAAATCAGGAGGTGTTCCGGATATATCTGCTGGCAGGTGTGCATTTTGCCGGTTTCCGGTATGATCGTCCGGTAACCGGGCCTGACTCCGAGGAATCAGATTATGAATTCGGCCTGAACACCGGAGGAGGGTTGGAATTTGATCTGGAAGGAATCATTCTCTTTGCCGAACCCCGGCTGACCATTGGCGGGTTTGACCAGTACAGCATTACCATCGGCGGCAGGTTCATCTTCTGAGCTTCCAA
>SKYY01000031.1 GCA_007127665.1 Balneolales bacterium
CCCGCCACTCCTATATGGTGCGCAAGAACAATGTTGTTCACCAGGATGCGGGACCATTCCCCCAGGTTTTCGGGATCAATCAGAATCAGCGGTGTCCCAAGGGTTTGCGCGTGATGTACCCAGCCATCCCTGTACATAGTGTGCGCATAGAAACTTCCGCGACCGTACGCATCCCAGGGGTCAGCTTCCTGCTTTTTGGTATTGACATGCTCATAGGTGAGGTATCGGACCAGGCGGTGCGGGCGGTCCGGGTCGTGCAGATCCAGCCAGCCGATCCACGTACCGTTGGATGGATTGGGCAGGTGCAGCGACTCGCCATCCTCAATGTAAAACATGCGATACGCCCCGGCCGACCAGGAACGTCCCCGGTAATCCACCCCAAATTCATACGCGCCGAGTCCGTTGCCCAAGGGCGTAACATTATCAAATACTTCCCGGTCGGGCTGTGCCAGGACATCGTTCAGCCAGCTTCGAAACGTGCCGTGAAAGCGTCCCCGTGTGGGATGTATCCCACCCCACATCAGGTTGTGAACAACGCCGGCGGTCAGTTGCAGCTCCGCCACCGGCCGGACCTGTACATACAGATATTTCTGATGGATGCGCGCGCCGTCCATATATCGGTCGTCAGTCGTGACAGATTCTGACCAGCGCGCTTTGAACCAGACCACCCTTTCGGTAAGCGGGACGGGCAGAAAATCGGGGGTGGACAGGCGCAGGCGGAATGGCTGAAGCGCGTTGCGGCTCTGCATCATGGATCCGGTGGTAAGCGGGCCATCCGATCCCAGGCCTATTGTGTCGTGAAAACGGCCGGCGCTAAGCTGCCAGCCATAGACCCGGAAGTGCAGGTAGAGTTCGCCGAAACCGAACCGGTTTTCGCCATCGGAAATGCGTGTGTCCATGCGAAATCCGCCATCGAGACGCAATCCGGTGTTTGATCCGGCATGTGATCCGGCATCCAACCCTGTACGGGCGCGCCCGGATCGCCCGGTACGTCCCGCGTGTTCCAAGCTTCCCGCAGGTTCCAAGCGTTCTGTCGCTCCCAGCAACGAAGTATGATATTCGCCGGACAGCAGCAGGTTGCTGCGGGAGTTCAGCGGGATGAGCCCGTCACGGTTGGAATGCAGCCAGAAGGGCGTTTGGTTGGATCCGAAGGTGTGGGAAAGGGAAATCCGTGCATCCCGTTGGTTGCGGTTCGATTCATACCCCGCATCACCGATCCGGGATGTTGTTTGCAGAAGTTCCGAGGCGGCGGCCCCTGATACGGTTGTCAACGTAAGAATGACTGTTGCGGCAATAACCGGCAGCCTCAGGCAACGTGCGCGGATGTCCATGTTCCATGGGTTTTCGAAGTCACTTCATTTCGAAAACAAGTTAGGAACTTTACGGGACTTATACACCTGAATACCCGTCTTTGTAAACATACCTAAGCTTACCCAATTCCATTCACCTGCACAACCCCTACGCACACAATGGCGACAAATCACTCGCCCCGTTTCCACGGAACTTCAAGCCAGCCTGGTTTCTTCTGGATGCGGCTCTTGCCCCTTCGGAAAGTGAGTTCCTATCTCAATTCCACTTTGCGAAATTTGAGCAGTTTATTCTTCAGTAAAAACAATTTTTTTTGTCAATCCTTCACTGATGTATTGAATCATCAAGGTATTAAGCGACGTCCCTTCTTCTTCTGCCTGCAATGAAAGTCTTTGATGAAGTGATTTTGGCAACCTGATTCTAATCTGACCACTATGTTCTTTCATGACATTGGGCTCTGGCAAAGGTTTATTCTCCTCACGATAAGTTTCAATGAATAATTCCAACGCGACCTTTGCCTCTGCGATGGCTTCTTCCGGTGACTCACCAAAAGCACTAAGCCCTGGAAACTCAGTAGATACGGCAATATAGCCTGCATCATCTTCACTGTATCTGAGCGAAAAACTGTATTTAGGGTCCATGATCATTTTATTACTATCTACAAGTTGTAATCCTCTATGTCATTCAACAGCTGTTTTACCTGATAACACCATCCACTTTGAAACGCTTTCACCTATTTGCTCAAAATAAAAAAATGCATCCCTGGCCCACAACCCCTACGCACACAATGGCGACAACTTCCCGATCAAACTTGCTGATCTAATTTCTTTATTCGGGTGGATGCGCCCCGACTTGTTGCATTTCGGACCGATGGCGCCACTGATATCCCCTGGTCAAGCAGCATCCCATCTGGGAATGGCACGTCACGCTCCCTAATTGAACACCCTATGTGTTTTACATCCAAACCATGTTCCGAAAATGGCCTTCATCCAACCTGAAAAAAAATATCATTACAAGATGAGCTGATATTTTTTTTTCGTAATATTGGAATATCAAGTAGTCTATGTAGCGATTGGTATTACATGCTTTTCTGGTTTTAGCTGCGGGATTATCATCATTACCACCGATCCTGAATGCTATGGGAACTGACCTGCGTTTCGGAGTCCCTTCCCGGAGCCGGCTGCGAGCAAATGCCGTTGAGGCGGAAGCGCAGACTCCGGTTGATTTCTCATGATTCGACTGTGCGAAAAGATGCTTCCACGATCCCTTCTGGGGTAGCGGGGGCCGCACAACAGGTATTGTCAGAAAAATATTACGCATAACACATTTATAGTGGGGGGACGAGATGACAGAAGCTATTTATGGAGCCAAAAAGGATATCCGCAACGCCGAAAATAGACCCGTTACTCCGTTGCGGGACAAATCCGTTAATCCGTTGCGCAACAATCCCGTTAATCCGCTGCAACGCAATCCCGTTAATCCGTTGCGCAACAATCCCGTTAATCCGCTGCGGCGCAATTCCGTCAATCCGTTGCGACGCAATCCTGTCAATCCGCTGCAGCGCAACCCCGTTAATCCATTGCGGCGCATTCCCATTGATCTTTTGCAGCGCAATATTACAGGTATCGCCTGCAGATTCGCAGAGCGTATATCCCTGATCGGCATGCCTCTGCTCCGTTCGGCGCCACGCACATCCAAAAAATGCCTGCCGTTCACCCTTTTTCTGGTTTTTCTATCCGCGGTGATCGGCATGGGGCCATCCAACGCCGCTGAAACCGAGCCGATAGCCGGTATCGACTGCGGCTGTGACAAAACCGGGGATTATTCGGCCCCCCACCGGGGCGTTGCGCCGGCCGTTACTTTGGAAACCGTCCAGGAAGGAACCTCTCCCAATGACGTCTACCGCATCATCGTTTCGGGTACTACAATCACTATCCGGAAAAATGTCCAGGGCGGTGAACAGGTCATCGTGATTAACCGGGTTACGGGCGATGATGGATGGGGATTCAGTCCGGATGATCATCGTTTTGTCTATCACTTCATTTCAGCGGGACAACAAAAGGTGCAGCTTTATGATTTGCGGCAGCGCCCGGGTGTTCGCGTCAAGGAAATATCAAGAACGCATATTGCCGGACAGACCTCGCGAATCCGTTTCAGTCCAAATGGTGTCTACCTGCTTTATCTGTCCGTCACGGCATCCGCTCAAAATGCAGTCAGTGTGGTGGATACGGCCGGTGTCATGGCGCACGAAGCCTCTTTTACACACAGCCAGGGCGTGGGATTGGGAGGCGACACTGGTGCAAACCCGCTCGGCAACGCTGCACCTCTTGCCGGCGGAACTGCAGGATATCGGCTATGATTTTGAGCAGTTTTCCCCGTGCGTACTCCGGTGGTCCGACAACCTCGTGATCGGGGGCAGGCGCATCGCTTACCGGGTGGACCTTGACGGCGAGGCGCCGCCGGAAGGTGCCGTCGTTCAACTGAGCAGCAGTGATCCGTCCCTGATATCGGCGCCTGAGTCGGTTGCTATTGAAGGACGGGGACGTTATGCCGTGTTTCAGGTTGTATCCACCCCTGTTTCCATCACATCCAGTGTACCGTTGCAGGCATCCTACCGGGAGCGTACCATAGAGCGGCCACTGACACTGGTGCGGCCTCCGGTCCAGTACACCATTCAGGAAATCAGACCTGAGGGAGCAACTTACGTCACACCGGTGGGCATGAATGAATCAGGCCAGGTTTTGATTGAGGGTGAAAATAACCAGTACTATCTCTGGCAGAACGGTGTGTACACACGGCAGCATTTCCCGGCACCCGATGGTTTGAGGGCGCGCATTGTCGATTTCAACGACCGGGGTCAGTTTGTTGGGGTGCTGAGGGAGATTATCCACGATCGCGGATTTGCCGTCTGGGAGGATGGAGTAAGGCACGACC
>SKYY01000086.1 GCA_007127665.1 Balneolales bacterium
ACCATTGTCACCAACCTCATCTTCATCCCGATATTCGGGATTACCGGAGCCGCCATGGCAACGGCCCTTTCGGTGCTGATTCACAACTTGGTGTATGTTATTTATGTGAAGTTCCGGATGGGCATCCACCCGTTCAGTAAAAAAAACCTGACCGGTCTTGCCGTTCTTATTTCAGCAGTACTGGTCGCCTGGGGGATACCGGAAGCTCCGTCATGGATTATCGATTTGATCTTCCGAGCCACCGTAACTGTTGCTATCGTCACGACCGGTATCTTTGTCCTTGACCTTTCGAAAGATCTTCAGGATTTCATCCGGCAGTCTGCCGCATCACTCACCCGGAGCAAGCGCGACTGATCCCCGCCGTTTACCGGCAGCATGTGATATGATGAGATGAGATGAGATGAGATGAGATGAGATGTGATGAGATGAGATGAGATGAGATGTGATATGATGTGATGTGCTGTGCTGTGAGAGCCGGTTTCAGTCTGGAAATAAGTCCGGAAACAAGCGCGGAAACAAGTACGGCAGTCTGATATGCTCCGCAGGTAAAGTAATTTTGCCATGATTCCCTTATCTTTGAGCGGTCCGCATCCTCCTCAAACAGAAACAGAAAAAATTTCACAGGAATTGTTACAGGAATTGCTGCAGATACTGCCACTGAAATTGTCTCTGGAAATACTGCAGATACTGCCGCAGGAATTGTCACAGGAAATGTCATACCGCAAATACTTACTACCGGAACATCACGAATGAGCAAAACCACATTTACCACCCACCATGGAATGACCGATCTGCTGCCCGGTGAAATTGAACAGTGGCAGGCGCTGGAGTCCCTGATCCACGAAACGGCCCGGCGGTACCACTTTCTGGAGATCCGCACGCCTGTCATGGAACAGACCGAATTGATAGCACGTGGTGTGGGTCAGCTCACGGATATTGTCAGCAAGGAAATGTTTAGCTTTGACCGCGGCGATGACCGTTATGTGCTCAGGCCGGAAGGAACCGCGCCGGTGGCCCGGGCTTATGTTCAGAACCATCTTGCCCAGCGTGGCGGCACGCAGCGGCTCTACTATATCGGTCCGTTTTTCCGCGCTGAGCGGCCGCAGAAAGGCCGGCAACGCCAGTTCCACCAGTTCGGTGCGGAACTGATAGGGTCCTCCAGCGCCATAGCTGATGTGGAGATCATTGCTTTCATGACCGCCATATACCGGCAAATCGGCATCAAAAACACTACGCTGAAACTTAATTCCGTCGGCGATCCCGCTTCACGGGATGCCTATCGCAAAGCACTTCACGACTACTTCAGGCCGCTGGCGGACAGGCTCAGCGAGATTTCGCGCAACCGTCTTGAAACCAATCCCATGCGCATCCTCGACTCCAAGGAGGATCAGGACCAGCCGCTTAAGGCGGACGCCCCCAGAATCACCGACTATCTCAGTGAAAAATCACGTGAGCATTTTGATTCGGTGAAAGAGCTGCTGAACCGGCTGGACATCCCGTATGATTTGGACCCTTTCCTTGTGCGCGGACTCGACTATTATACCGAAACCGCCTTCGAGCTGGTCAGCCCGGATCTTGGCTCACAGGATGCGCTTGGCGGCGGAGGCAGATACGATCTTCTCATAGAGGAGGTTGGCGGCCCCCCGACACCGGCCGTTGGATTCGCCTGCGGCATTGAGCGGCTCATGATCGCCTGCGAGGCCCTGGGCATTACCCTGGCGCATCCATCCGGGCCGGACATCTATTTTGTCACGCGTGGAGAAGCGGCTGCCCGCTGGGCGCTTGAAAAAATGCCGGAGTTGCGAAATTCCGGCCTCGTTTGTACTATGGACTATTCCGGGCGCTCGTTGAAGGCACAGATGAAAGATGCCAACCGCCAGCAAGCACGGTTTGCGGTGATTATCGGGGAGCAGGAGCTTCAGCAAAACCTGTTCACCCTGCGGGATATGGTAAAAAGTGAAGAGTATCAGGTGACAAGTGATGACATTGCGGATCGCGTTCTATCGTGATTGGCTTCTCTTTTCTGAAAAAACAATACCGGCAACACATCGGCACCCGGACACACCTGGCCCGATGCGTCCACCGGACTAATCAAAATTACTTCACGGACCAAATCAGTTTGATATGAGAACCAGGCTGATCATTTCTGCGCTTCTGCTTGCCGGGCTTTTGTTCCTTTTGAACTGGGCTGCCGGACGCTACCTGGCATCTGTTGTCACCCAGCAGTTTGACCGGGTCGCGAGATTCCATACGCAGACGGAGTACACCTATGACAGGATTTCCGTGAATCCTGCTTTCGGTTCACTGACCATCAGGGATCTTGTTTTCCGGCAGAAGGACAATATGATTGAAGTTGAAAAAATCACCGGATCGCTGACCCATGCCGACCTTTGGCGCATCCTCCGGAAAGGCTCCCAGGACCCTCTGGCACAGATCCACTCCTTCCGGCTACGTCTGGAAGAACTTGTTGCGCATGACGCCTCTGAAGGATCTTCCGGAGCAAATCTGCAGGATAACGACCCATTCCAATGGCTGTTTGGCGAAAGTGTGATGGTGCGCAGGGCCTATCTGCTGTACAACGGCCGCATGGATGAACTGCTTCAGATTGCCGCAAGCAGGAAGCCTCCCATATACAACCACCGCATAAGCTTGAGCCTGGATGAAATTACCTTTCATGAGGAAATACCGGAACAGTTGACAGCACTCCCGATTTTTTCCGGATACCGGTTCCCTGATTCCATTGAGCAGGTGGCAATGCAGCTACGCTACCGCGCAGACCGGAAAACAGCTACACTGAACTCGCTTCGCATATCCGCGCCCGGACTCTACTTCAACACTTCAGGTGAGATAAGCTTCCGTGAAGAGGGCTGGCCGGCAGAACCCGACTCCTGGAACCTGAGATATACGCTGCGGGCCGCCACCCCGGATCTGGCCCGGTTGCCCCTGCCCGGTAAAATCGGTGAATTTGTCATAGACACGCTCTCCGTGACCAGCGACATCTCTTTCGATCATGAAATGAGAGACCGGCACCCCCTCACCCTCCCCGGTGAGAACTCCGTTTATCTGGGCACCGTACGATGGTATCCCTCAGCCGAACTGATACGGCAATACGGCATGATGCTCGGTATGTTCGGACTGCCGGAAAATGAACTGCCTGTTCATTTCATCAGGGCAAATTGGGTCAATAGTAACGACACGCTTCGCGTCAGGGACACAAGCGTATCCACAGATCCCTTTGATACCAGAATTCAAGCCATTATAGCCATACCAGCCGTAGAACGTGCCACTATCCTGGATGGCTCTGTAACCTTCACCCGTACAAGTGCGGCTTTCAATGATTTTGTGGACGGAGTGGAGGGCCTGTTCCAAATCGAATTGCCGCGAAAAAATGGCCAGCTGCACTTTGAATTTCATGGCGATTTGCAAGCACCTTCATTAAAATTCCTGGAGGAACTCGCAGAACCCTCGGGGTCTGAATGGCAGGAAGAATAGAAAAATGTGCCGGAGAAAAAAAATTTCGGAGACGGTAGAAGGTTCCGGAGCAAGCAGGCCTGGTTGCAGAATGACGGCAGGGTGCCAAAAAGATAGTACCAGTTGCCTGAATTATGGTACAAGGAGTCTAAAAGATGCTACCGGCTTTGCCTGCAGGATGGTACAAGGAGTCAGGCTGTCAGCTCTTTCTCCTTTTTCTCCTGACTATGGAAACTCTTGAATGAGGCCAGCCCATCATCATCCATATAGCGCCTTAGGATTTTGGGGTCGGTTTTAGTCAGATCCACAAGTATCAGTCCGTCCAGAACATCGCTGAAATCCGGATCCACATTGAAGCCCAGCAATTTACCACCCAGCTTCAGATACTGTTTGAGCAGAATTGGAACACCCTTGTTGTCACTTTCAAATTCTGAAATGAGTTCAGAGACATCCTCCAGGCTGCGAATCATCGTACGGTTTTTTGATTCCATTCCCTTCACCCGGCGTCCCCGATACGGGGTCTTGGGCTTCACCATACGGGCCATTTCAGGCAAATAGTTGTGCAGCTTGAGAAAACTGACCATCAGATGGCGGGACATGGATTGGTACTCGCTGCTTATACTTACCGGCCCGAAAAGAATCTTGTATTTCGGATACTTGACCACATAATGACCGATACCTTTCCAGAGTAGCAGAAGGGGGGCGAAACTTCGCTGGTACTCGGGGCGTACAAATGACCGGCCCATCTCGAGGGC
>SKYY01000231.1 GCA_007127665.1 Balneolales bacterium
GCCAGATAGTCTTCCGCCAGCGCACCGCCCGTGATATCGATCGGGTTGCGGGTGGATCCGAATGAGGGCGTAGCTTTTTCAAACGCCTCCCTGAGCACCTTCTGATCATCGAAAAGCTCAATATTATGCTTCTCGCAGGCATCAGTAGCCAGTACCCCGATACCACCGCCGTTGGTTACAATGACCGTGCGCTTGTCCAGCGGCTCGGGAGCAAACGACAGAAAGCGGCACCAGTTGAACGCCTCCTCCAGGCTCTCGGCCCGCAGGGCGCCGCACTGCTTCATCACGGCATCGAAAATGGCATCAGATCCCGCCAGTGACCCGGTATGAGAAGCGGCCGCCTGGGCCCCGCGTTTGGAGCGGCCGGACTTGATCACGATCAGCGGCTTCTTTTTGGCAATGCGCTTGAGTACCGGAATCAGATTTTCACCGTTCTTGATCCCTTCAATATACATCAGCACCACACGCGTGCGCTCATGATCCTCAAGGTACTCAAGAAGAGCCGCCTCGTCCAGGTCCGACTTGTTTCCGGTGGATACGATCGCCGACAGCCCCATGTTCTCCACGGCCGTACGCCCGATCATCGCAATACCCAGGGCTCCGCTCTGTGTGAGGATGGCCACACCGCCTTCCTTGATCGGCGTTGCCGAAAAAGTCAGGTTCATTGACACCTCGGCCGAGAACATCCCGAAGGTATTCGGACCCAGAATGCGCATCCCGGATTCTTGGGCAATGCGAACGATCTCCTTCTCATCTTTGTCGTTGCCGACTTCGGAAAAACCCGAACTGATGATCTGTATGAATTTGACGCCTTTCTGCGCGCATTCACGAACCGCATCCACACAGAATTTGGCGGGTATGGCCAGGGAGACCACGTCGACATCGCCCTTGATGTCCAGTACCGACTTGTAGGCTTTTTTCCCGAGTATTTCACCGCCGGACGGGTTTACGGGATAGATTTTTCCTTTGTATCCCCCCTTGATCAGGTTGCTCAGGATCGTGTGGCCGATCTTTTTCGGCTCCTGCGATGCCCCTATGATGGCAACCGATTCGGGTTCAAACAAACGTTGATAATTATTGCTCATGTTTCCAATCACCAAATCTCATTATGATTTCATATACTCCATCTTCAATGGTTTTTTCAAGATCGAATCCCATCTTTTCAAAGACCCGCAGCATCGGCTTGTTTTCCACCAGCACTTCGGCGGAAAAGCCCTCCATGTCGTCACTGACCGCAATTTCCGTAAGGTAGTTCAGCATCTCGGTGGCAATGTCACGGTTGTGGTAGTCGTCGCGGACGGCGAAGGAGACCTCTCCCATTTTTCCATCGGGATTTTTGAAGATCTGTCCCATGCCCACGATGCGCTCCTTGCCGTTTACATCGATTGTGGCCAGCATGGTAATTTCCTTCGTGTAGTCGATGACCACAAAATCCTGACGCTTTGAGTGTGGCATATCCACATGCGAGGACATGAAACGGCGCTGAAAACTCTGATCGGAGAGCGAGTAGAAGAAGTCTTTGATCAGTGGTTCGTCGTTTATGCGGACCGGACGGAAATGCAGCAGCTGGCCTGTTGAACTTTCCCTGGTGGTTTCCAGGTGTTCGGGATACTCACCGCGTTTTCCGGGGATGTACGCCTGGTCTTTGTAGATGAGGTTGAGTTCCTTGGCGCGCGCGATCAGTTCGGCCCGGAACTTGGGATGGGCTATGGATATAATGTCCATGGCCCGCTCCCGGATGTTTTTACCGTGAAGGTAGGCAACGCCGTACTCTGTCACGATGTAGTTGATGTCACCGCGGTTCAGGGTGACCCCCGCACCGCTGTCCAGAAACGGCACGATCCGGGAAACTTCCCCGTCCCTGGCGGTGGACTGCATCACCAGGATGGTCTTGCCGTTGGGCGAGAGGTTGGCGCCCCGCATGAAGTCGGCATGCCCCCCGATTCCGCTGTAAAACAGGCTGCCGATGGACTCCGAGGTGGACTGGCCCGTCAGATCAATCTGCAGCGCGGCGTTAATGGCCGTCATGTTCTCGATCTCGGCAATGACAAGCGGGTTGTTGGTATAGCTCACCTCCTTGAACTCCACCCCCGGGTTATCGTCGATGAATTCGTACGTCTTGTGAGACCCCATGCAGAACGCGGCAATGGTCTTGCCCTTGTCGATCGTCTTTTTTGTGTTGTTTACCACACCCCGTTTCATCAACTCCACCATGGAATCGGTAAGGAGCTCGGAGTGGATGCCCAGGTTCTTCTTGGTGGTGATATTGGCCATGATGGCGTTGGGCATGCTGCCGTAGCCGAGCTGGATGGTGTCGCCGTCCTCAATGATACGCGCCACATACTTGCCGATTTTCTGGGCTATGTGTCCCGGCACTTCGGTCTGGAACTCGATCAGCTCTTCTTCCTGGTACAGAAGGTAGTCGATGTTTTTCAGGTGGACAAATGTATCGCCGAGCACACGCGGCATGTTCGGATTGATCTGGGCGATTACAAGTCCGGCCGACTCCATGGCGGCCTTGGTAATATCTACACTGATGCCCAGGCTTACATAGCCGTTCTTGTCGGGCATGGAGACCTGGATGAGCGCCACATCGATTTCGATGTTCCTGCGTTTCAGCAGGTCCGGGATGCGGGACAGAAAGATCGGCGTGTAATCGGCAAACCCGGTATTCACCTTCTCGCGCGTACTGTTGCCGATGAAGAAGGCGTTGTGGCGGAAATTGTAGGTGAATTTCTCCTCTTTCCATGGAGCCACCCCAAGCGTCCACACCTGCATCAGCTCGGTATCTGCCAGTGCTTTGGGATACTTTTCCACATAATTCACGAGCGCCTTGACCAGATACTGCGGTTCTCCGCAGGCCGTGCCGATATAAATCTTGCCACCTCTCCTGATATTCGAAAAAATCCTGTTTTCCTCCGAGAATTTTTCCGGATAGCGCTGACGCCAGTGATCAAGGATCTCGTTTTTGTCTGTTATCATGAATACGTTGAGTGACGCGTGGAATAATAATTAAAATATAGCCCGTCTGTGAAGGGATTTCAAAGATTTCGGCCAACAATCTGTTGTGCCGGAGATACTTGTTCATCCGAGCCCGGTCCGGGTTTCCAGTCGCTGCGGCCGGGGTCTGACGGTCTGTGGAAATAGTGTACTTATTATTAGGGAAAGATACGGATTTTCGGGGAGCTTTTTATCGGATTTGTTCTGCTTGTTCCTGTTCGGCACATCTGTCTGCAAAGACAATATTTTCAATGGTGCAACTTTCAGGATTTACAATAAAAACGGCGAAATACTTTTATTTGTACGCGATTTGTGTAGATTGAAATGAAATTATTACGAACTCTGCCGACCCAGTTGGTTTGTGACACCTGAACCGGAGGTTAATCCATGGCCCATCACGTCACCAAATCCGGCTTTGCCGCCCTGGCCGATCGCCTGAACCGCTTTCCCCAGGGCGCTCCGCCTACAAAACTGCTCTTTCGCATCCTCGGAATGCTGATGGATGAAAAGGAGGCAGAACTGCTCTCACAGCTCCCGATAAAGCCGTTCTCGGTCCAAAAAGCCGCCCGCATATGGGGCCTCACACCGGCAGAGGCGAAAAAGGTACTGGACCGGCTGGCCGATCGCGCCATTCTCCTGGACATCGAAAAGGACAATGCGCCTACCTATGTACTGCCCCCGCCCATGGCCGGCTTCTTCGAGTTCTCGCTGATGCGCACGCGAGGCGACATCGACCAGAAAGTGCTCAGCGAACTGTTCTACGAGTACATGAACGTGGAGGAGGACTTCATACAGGATCTCTTCACCGACGGGGAGACGCAGCTCGGACGCACCTTCGTGCACGAGCCCGCACTCCCGGTCGATAACGGGCTTCATGTGCTCGACTACGAGCGGGCCAGCGAGGTCATCCGCACGGCCAGACACCGGGCCGTGGGCATCTGCTACTGCCGCCACAAGATGCACCATATGGACAAGGCCTGCAGTGCGCCGATGGACATCTGCATGACGTTCGGCAACCCGGCTTACTCGCTGGAGCGGCACGGGTTTGCCCGCCGGGTGGATGTGGCCGAGGGCCTGGACCTGCTCCAGCAGGCCTGGGACAATAATCTGGTGCAGTTCGGCGAAAACGTGCGCGAGGGCGTTAGTTTCATCTGCAACTGCTGCGGATGCTGCTGCGAGGCCATGATCGCGGC
>SKYY01000099.1 GCA_007127665.1 Balneolales bacterium
ATAGCGGCACGTGAAGAACGGCTCTCTTCAGCCAGGGAGATGATGCCGGAACTACTCCACGTATTCAGTCAATCCAGAAACGTGCTTCTTGATCACATGTGATCAACACATGATCAATACATGTATAAAGCAGCCGACTATAGGAACAACGCGTCTATTCTGATTGTAGAGGATGATCTGGTATCTGCCAATCTGCTGGCGGGAATTTTGAAAAAAAGCGGTTACGATATCAGCGTAGCATCCCGCATCGGTGAAGCCGAAGACATACTCGCCAAACAGGATTTCTCCCTGATACTTCTTGACATACACCTGCCCGATGGAAACGGTATGGATCTTTGCAGGAAAGTTGCCGGTAATAACGGCTTTTATTCAACACCGGTTCTTTTTGTTTCAGCCAGTGAAGATCTTTCTTCAAAAATTGAAGGTTTTGAAGCCGGTGGGGTCGATTACATTACCAAGCCATTCGACGGGGCCGAAGTCCTGGCCCGGGTGCGCACGCATTTGCGGCTGAACCGGGCTTACGAAAGCCTCGCTGCTTTGCAAACCGAGCGAATCCAAAGTCTGTCCAACACGCAGATGTCCATGATGCCCAGTCCCGAAGAGATGCCGGAAGCCCGTTTTCAGGCCTGTTTACGGCAGATCATGCAAGCGGGAGGTGATTTTTATGATGTCATACCATCCGGAAACAAGATTACCGATTACATTGTCGCCGATGCCTCGGGTCACGATCTGGGGGTCTCCATCTGGACTGCCGCCTTCAAGACACTATTGATGGAATATGCATCGGTAATTCACCATCCCGGCGAGATTTGCCGTATGATCAATTACTCTATGCAAAAGGTGCTGCCTGAATCAATGTTTTTTACGGCTATTTACGCCCGACTGAACAGATTGTCAGGTACTCTGTCCCTGGTCAATGCCGGTCATCCCTCCGCCATTCACTACTCCGCTTCGGAACAAATCGCAAGCTACTGTTTGCAGGAAGGTGATGTTCTTGGTGTTTTTGACAATGTCGGATTTGGGGTCACCGACATCTCTGTACAGCCCGGCGACCGCTTGTTTCTGTTTACAGACGGGCTTACAGAACATAACAGCCACCATGATTCCTCTATGGCGGAGCTGCTGAAAACCTGTCAGTCAACTTCAAACCTGCCTCTTGAAGATGCGGTTCCTGCTATTGTTGACCGGATTTTCACGGATAACCAAATGGAAGATGACATTGTACTCCTCGGGATCGAGGTCTGAACAATACAGTACCCGCGTCGAAGGCGCTGCTCTCAGGAAAACAACAGAAAGGGAACGAGAGCAACTGATGTAAAGCAAAAGAATAATCAAACGAAAAAGGAATGGCAATGCACAACATGGTACACGACGACATAAAGCGAAAGGTAATAACAGGTAAAAACATGACTGCCGCCGAGGTACCGGACCTTCGGAACCTTCTGAAGCAGGAAATGGACAAGGGTGTCCGTGAATTTGATTTTGACATGCAGAACACCCAATACCTCGATTCAACAGGTATTGGCCTGCTTATCGCCACTCATAACAGTGTGGTTGCCAGACAGGGTTCTGTACGCTTGACAAATGTTTCCGAAGAGATCATGAGACTTCTGAACACAATGCGACTCAGCAGCCGCCTTAACGCTTCAAGTCACGGAGAGCCTGACAATGGATGATGATTTCTTACTTGAGTTTATTGAAGAAGCAAGGGAACACCTGGCCGGAATTGAATCAGATCTTCTTCAAATAGAAGATGGTGGTTCGGAGATAGATGAAGAGCTGGTAAACAAGGTCTTTCGTGCTGCTCACACCATCAAGGGAGGGAGTGGTTTTTTTGATCTGCCCAAGGTGACCAAACTCGCCCACAAAGCGGAGACGGTACTTGACATGCTGCGTTCGGGGAAGATCAAACCCAATGCCGAAGTGACTAACGTCCTGCTGGCCGCATTTGACATGCTCAGGGATATGATCAACAATACGGCAGAGTGCAACAGCTATGATATCGCCGAACTCCTTGTCAATCTGGAAGGAATGACCGCTTCCTATCTTCCTGAAGAAGAAAAAGAAACCCTCACTGCCACCGTCACACTCTCAGCGCCTGATGATCAAAGAAGTATAACATTGCCCCGCGTTGACTTCGACCGTGCGGTCAGAAATGGATTGCACATCTACTGGATCGAGTGCAACCTTATCCACGATATCGAAAGGAATGGAATCCAGCTGTTGCCACTCTTTAAAGAAATTTGGGATAACGGGGAAATCGTGGAATGCAAGATCGACTTCGAAGCAGTCGGTACATTGGACAGCCCCCAGGATAACCGCGTCCCGCTCTCCATGGTTGTCGCTACAGCCAGGGAAACCGGGTTCCTGAAAAAGCTTTTTCAATTTGAGGATGAAAATCTGATACATGTACTCCATCGGGCCAGTGAGGAATCAGATACTTCAGAAACCGTAGAAACTTCTGAAACCCCGGAAAGATTACAAACCCTGGAAAGCTCAGAAACCGTAGAAACAGCCGAATCCAAACCGGAAGAAAACACCGGAAGCCCCGCTGTCGGGGAACCGCAGCCGGAAAACAATGTCGCAAAAGACGCTGCCCCGGACATTGGCGGTGTGCAAACCATGTCAAATGGCAAGAAAGACGGCAAGGCTGCAAAGAGCCCTGAGATGGCCGCTGAGGAATCGCTGCGAATAAATGTCGGTTTGCTGGAAAACCTGATGAATCTTGCCGGGGAACTGGTTCTCAGCCGCAACCAGCTGAGGGCGGCCGTGCAAAACGACAACATGGAACTCCTCGTTTCGGCCAATCAGAGGATCAACCAGGTGACGTCGGAACTGCAGGATGTGATCATGCAGACCCGGCTTCAACCCATAGGCAACGTATTCAACAAGTTCCCGCGTGTTGTAAGGGATATATCCCGTTCGCTGAATAAGGAAATCAACCTGGATATCCGGGGTAAGGATGTGGCTCTCGACAAAACTCTTATTGAAGGGCTATCGGACCCGCTCACCCATATGGTGCGTAATGCCGTGGATCATGGTATAGAGTCGGCTGATGAGCGTCGAAATTCCGGAAAAAGTCCCGTTGGCAACATCCGGATAGAGGCCAGTTACGAGGCCGGTCAGGTGATTGTTGAGGTATCGGATGACGGGAAGGGTATTGACCCTGAAAAAATTGCAGCGGCCACGCTTGCGAAGGGGCTCATCACCGGGGAAAAACTTGACACCATGTCAGACCAGGAGAAACAGGCGCTGGTTCTGCTCCCCGGCTTGTCAACGGCCGGAAAAGTATCGGATCTTTCCGGGCGTGGCGTGGGCATGGATGTTGTAAAAACGAATCTCGACCGGCTGGGAGGGCAAATTGAAATCCGGTCCGTCACAGGACAAGGATCACTTTTCCGTATCAAACTTCCTCTCACTCTTGCCATAATTCCTTCTCTCATTGTTTCGGTCAGAAAGGAACGCTTTGCCATTCCGCAAACAAATATTAAGGAACTGCTGCGGCTTCGATCCGGTCAGATAAAAGATCGTATTCAAATGGTTGGTGATTCGGAAGTGCTTCTGCTGCGCGACCGTATGCTGCCTCTTGTCCGTTTTCAAAAGGTAATGGGATCCGCTGATCTTGCTTCCGGGGAGCCGGTATCCGGCACGGACAACTCCATTGCCGGCGATACCATGGAAATTGCTGTAGTCACAACCGGAACCATGACCTTTGCCCTGGCAGTAGACTCCTTCCATGATACCGAGGAAGTAGTTGTGAAGCCCCTGGGTCGACGTCTGAAGCATCTCCGGGAGTACTCCGGAGCAACCATATTGGGTGACGGCAAGGTAGCCCTGATCCTTGACATGGCCGGCCTTGCCGAGAAAGTAAAGGCCTCTGCTGTGGCCCGTAAGATTCAATCGGCTGAACAGGTGGTACAAAAAGGGGAAACAGATGATACCGACAACCGGGAATCGCTGCTTATTTTCCATAATGGACCCAAGGAACCCTGTGCCTTGCCCCTCGAAGTGATTGATCGCATCGAACGGATCACGGATGAGCAGATTGAAACCCTGAACAAGAAACGCACCATGAAATACAGAGGCGGCTCGCTTACACTGGTTGCACTCTCTGATGCCATGC
>SKYY01000215.1 GCA_007127665.1 Balneolales bacterium
AACCTCGTCTGGGAGGACGTTACTCTCACGATTGAAGACGGGGAGACCCTCGCGGTCATCGGAAAGTCAGGCTCCGGCAAGTCCGTACTCATGAAGCACCTCAACGTGCTGCTCTATCCCGATTCCGGCGAGGTGCTCATCGACGGCATGAACGTGTTCGAGATCCGGTACGCCCGCCTTCGAAAACTGCGCCAGCGGTTCGGGGTGCTGTTCCAGGGCGCGGCCCTCTTCGATTCCATCACAGCTTACGAAAACGTGGCCTTCCCGCTCCGGTTTTTCAGCGACCTGAACGAGCAGCAGATCCATGAGCAGGTAATGGAATCCCTGAAGCTGGTCAACCTGGCGGATATCGGCAGCAAAACACCGGCCGAACTCTCCGGTGGAATGAAGAAACGCGTCGGAGTCGCCCGCGCAATTGTGATGAAACCGGAGTATCTTCTGTATGATGAGCCCACGTCCGGCCTCGACCCGCAAACATCAGACGAGATCAACGACCTTATCATCAACATGGCAGATACGCTAGACATAACCTCCATCGTGATCACCCATGACATGCACAGCGTTCTGCGGGTGGCTGATAAAGTCGCCTTTCTCGACAAGCGGAAACTAAGCTGGTACGGAACGCTCGACGAACTGCGCAACAGCGACCACAAAGATCTTAATGCCTTTATAAAAGCCAGCGAATATACCATTTAACACTACGCGGAGCACGGTTTTGAAAAAAGTACAAAATGAAATAAAAATTGGATTGACCATTGTGATCGCCATGCTGATCGCCATCATCGGCTTCCGGGTGATGCAGGATGTGCCCCTGTTCCGCCCCAGCCTGCAACTCCATACCGTATTTGAACGGGTGGATGGGGTCAGTGCCGGTACGTCCGTGTTCATGTCCGGGGTAAAGATCGGTTCGGTCAACAGGGTCCGCCTTGCCGGTCCCGACAGTGTTGAGGTAATAATGAACCTTTCTTATACCGAAGGGATTCCCGTGGGGTCACGGGCATACATTGAACCCGCGGATCTTATCGGAAGCAAAAGGGTGCGCATCCACCACTCCGGCAAAGATGAAATGATCCCGGACGGCGGATACATTGAAGGCGTATACGACCATGGTGCTTTTGCGGAGTTCCAGGAGTTTGCGGAAGACCTGAAGCCAGATATCGAGCGAAGCGCCGGCAGTCTGGCCGCGGTCCTGGAGCAGGTTGACGATGTGCTTAAGGAAAGCGGCAAAGAAGATATCAGGCAGACCATGAGTGCATTGAACCGGACCTCACAGCAGGTCAGCCGGCTTCTGGAAGCAAGAAGTGCCGATATTGAAGAATCTATCGTCCATTTGAAACAGGCTCTCGCCAATCTTGATACACTGAGTGCCGGCAGCCAGCAGCAGCTGGAAGAGATCCTGGTCAACCTGGAAACGACAACAAGGGAGCTTTCGGTCATGTCCGCCGAACTGGGCGGCGTGACCACCGAGCTGCATGTAATGATGCAACAGATCAACACCGGCGAAGGGACGCTCGGACGGCTGATCCAGGATCCCTCCCTGTATGAAAACCTGGACAGCCTGGCCGTCAACCTCAAGAACATATCCCGCATCCTGGAAGAAGATCCCCGGCACTTCCTCAAGCACATGCGCCTCGTCGACATATTCTGAGGCAACGGCAGGAGGTAAGGACAAGGACAAGGTAAGGACAAGGACAAGGTAAGGACAAGGACAAGGACAAGGTCAGGAGGCAATGACCAGGTCATGAGGCAAGGGCAAGAAGCCGACAGACGACACCGGGCACGAGACCCGGGCTAGAAGCCGGGACAGGAGATCCACTGGAAACAACGGTTCGGGTGGCGTCTATATGCGGGATCTGTCCGAATTACCGCACCAAACCAGATATGCCGTCGTTATACCTATTAGCTTTGTAATTCGCGGCAATTGCCGTATCTTTCCAAGCTATTACACGAAGTCGAAACCGACATTCCGAACCACTTTTCAATTATACGTTTCTGAGGTTTTTTTATGGGTTTGATGCAAAAACTAAGAGCCGGTACCAAGTACATCATCTGGATCCTGATCCTCTCGTTCGGGCTCCTCTGGGTGCTTGCGGATACCCAGGTATTTGATGCCATGATGGCAGGTCCGCGAAACATGGGCGAAGTGAACCGCGATCCCGTTTCCTGGGCTGAGTTCAACCAGCGGATCAATCTCTATACGGAGCAGTACCGGGAGCGGACAGGAGCCAGCCCCGACAGCGAAATCCGTGCCCAATATGAAGAAATGGCATGGGAGCAGCTGGTCGTGGACAAGATCCTGAAACAGAAAATGCAGGATATGGGAATTATGGTAACCGATTCCGAGCTGATGGACATGGTTACAGGTGAAAATCCCGATCCCTTTATCCGTCAGCAGTTCACACGTGAGGACGGGACCATCGACAGGGTGGCACTTCAGAATGCAATCGAAGCACCCGAGAACCGCGAAATCTGGATCATGATCGAACAACAGCTTCGCGAGCAGCGCCGCCAGCAGAAACTGAACCAGTTCGTCGAATCTTCACTGCGCGTAAGTGACTTCGAGGTGCGTCAGCATTACAAGCGCCAGAACAGCCGGGCCAGCTTCCAGTTTGTGCGGTTCCCGTTTTCGGATATTCCCTCGGATGAAATAGAGGTGAGTGACTCGGAAATCCGCTCCTTTTACCGCAACAATGAGCACCGTTTCCAGAGAAACAAAACCTGGCGATTCTCCTACGTCACATTTTCGATTGCCCCGACTGAAGCCGACACCATGCGGACACTCGATTACCTTGCCGGGCTTCGCAACGATTTCCGCCTTGCCGAGAATGTAGAACGATTCCTGTCCGACCATTTCTCCGAGACAAGCTATATCGAAAATTTCATGAAACCGTCCGAGGTTCGATTTGAACACCTGAAAGCTTTTGAACTGGATGTGGATGAAGTGAGCGAGCCCTACATCCACAACAACCGGGCCCACATGGTCCGCCTTCTGGAGGAGCGTCCGGCAGACCAGACCTATGTACGCGTACGCCAGCTCCGGCTGACAGACAGTGACGCAGGACGGGAGCTTGCCGAAGAACTCATCGGACGCGCCCGTGGAGGCGAGTCGTTTGCAGCCCTTGCAGAATCCTATTCCACACACAGCCAGTCAGCCCGCCGGGGTGGCGATCTTGGCTATATCGAGCGCGACGACAAGCCCGCAGCCAAGGCCAACGCCATTTTTGCCGCTTCCACCGGATCGGTAATCGGTCCGCTCGCCGGTGACGACGGCCTCTTCCTTTTCGAGATCGTCGACCGCACCAGCCGGGACATCCGCTTTGCCGACCTGAGCCAGGACTTTGAGCCCGATCCCTTTGAGACGGTGCAGCGCCTGGCCAACGAAGCTGAGGACTTCCAGTATTTCGCCCATTCGGACGGCTTTTTCAACGAAGCCGAGCGCAGCGGGTACAACGTCCAGGAGGCCGTAGCCACCGAAGGCACCCCGTTCATTTCCGGACTTGGACAAAGCCGTATCATCCTCAACGAGCTTCCCCACATGAGAAGGGGCAACATCTCAGACGTCATTGAGACCGAAGAGATGTTTATTGTGTTCCGGGTGGATGAGGTCATCCCCGAGGGAACCCGTCCCCTCGATGAGGTCCGCGCACAGGTGGAGTCACTGGTGCGTGAACAGAAACGAAAAGAACTCATGACCCAACGCGTGAGCGGGATGCTGGATGGAGTTGCTTCGCTTGAAGAACTGGCTGAAACAAGTGGCAAGTCGATTCAGAGTGCGGAGCGTATTCGCCTGAGCGCCGCCACGATTCCCGGCGCCGGCCGCGAGCCGAAGGTTGTGGGAGCCGCTTTCTCCCTTTCGGAGGGACAGCTTTCGCCTGTAATCACCGGAAGCAGTGCTGCATTTGTGATGGTTGTGGAAAGCCGGACCATGGCCGATCCCGCCGCCATGACCACTGCGGAGCGCCGTCAGATCCGTGAAGAGTTGCAGCAGCAGAAAAACACCCTCTTCGGTTCGGTCTGGGTGGAACGGCTTAAAGCCGATGCCGACATCCGTGACTTCCGCACCCAGCAGCGCATGATGCAGCGGCCCATGTAAGTATGCATGACGCATCCGCCGAAGATAA
>SKYY01000110.1 GCA_007127665.1 Balneolales bacterium
TCGCGGTTCTGGATGACAGCGCCTTCGATGCGCACATACTGGGCATGATATTTGGTGTAGTTATCGAAACGGGCTTCTATCCCGGTGTCAACGACCCGGTTGAGTTCCGACAAGGGGATGATCCAGGGTTCCAGCAACGGCTGGAATTTTTCGAATTCTTCATCCAGCCAAACACTTCCAAGACTTTCGATATCATCGGTATTGAACTGTGCTACGTTTCCAAAAAAACCCAGTTCTCCCCGAACGGTGATAATGTCACCGCGTTCGAGGTTCTCAAGGGTATTGAGCCCTGGCCCGTCCACTACAAGCTGCATGGCCATGCCGTCACGCCCCTCGGAATAGGCCGTAGTGTCTATGACAAAAACATGGATACGTCCGATGGCATCCTCTTCCGGATCATAGGAAGCAAGTCCGGAGTTTCTCGGGTAGGAACTCACGATAGCGGTGAATTCAATGGTGCTATCCACAAGCGGGTGGTTCTGCACATCCTGGAATGTTTCCGGGGTCGCTTCATACGAGTTAAGATCCTTAATCGTAATCCTTGGAATCTCTGCCTGCACTGAGGAAAAGCCCAGTGCAAGAACAATGACTCCTAAGATGAAGGTTTGGTATATCTTCTTCATAGGTTGTTTGGGTTTGGGTTTGGATTTATGGTAGTTGGCCGGCATAGTTTATTTAGTTTTTCTGTCAGGGATTGCAGTCAGGCAGTGATTATTTGATGATCGCCAGGCGTCCCCGCTGGATGTTGCCGCTGTCCAGATCCTTGACCGTATACAGATACAGTCCGGTGGTCAGATCCTGGTTGGCATCGGAAAGCAGGTCCCAATGGTGTTCACCGCCGGACATCACCGCGTTTTCATCGCTCAGGTTGGCAAACCATCGGATATCACCGCGATAGGTATCGGAATTGTGTGTTTTTCGGGCTACGATCTCACCTGCCAGGGTGTAGACCGTGAGTTCGGCGCTGGCTGGAAGGTTGTAGAAAGTCAGTTTCCTGGTAAATGAAGTCCCGCCGTCCCAGGCGGCACTGACGCGATAAGGGTTGGGATAGACGCCTACCGGCTCCTCGAATCCCACATTTACCGGTGTACCCGGAAAAACATTTACGGCATTGGCGGTCTGGCTGGTTTCCAGGGAGCCAACTCCTTCCCCTCCCCAGTCGAACGCGGTAACCGAAAAGCTGTACTGCCAGCCGCTGAGCATTCCTTCTATGCGATATCGGTACCAGTATTCGGTGGCATCTCCGGGAAACGTTACAGGGCCATCCGGGATGAGTATTTCATCAAAACCCGTATTGTATCCGATGGGCGAATCCTTGGTATCAAACTCGCGGATAAGCTGCCTGTCCGTCAGGGTTCCCCGTAAATCGTCGCCCAGTTTGGAACGATAGATGCGATAACCGGCAAAATCCATCTCACCGGAAATGGGATCGACCGTTTCTTCGGCCCTGCGGTCCCAGTAGACGACAGCAGCCCCTTCTTCCAGCTCTACGCGGATGCGGGGTACGTCCGGCGGCTCCGGCACGAGATATCGTTCACGCTGGCGGGACAGGGTGTCGTACTGTCCTTCAAAGATCCGGAAAGCCCAGTCAACCTGTTCCACGAGATGGACCCTGCTGTCGGAGTTGTCGGTGCGCTTACCTTCCAGGCCCTGGTATTCATCAGGTTTCGGGGCAGCGACCATGGCCATGTACACGGTTACGGTTTCACCCGGCTCCACCAGGGGAAAGGGTCCGATAGAATGAAGCTGGATGTAGTTGCCATCGGCGTTGATACCGTCGGTGCGCAGCCGTTCCCGGTTCTGGTCCAGCGGCCAGGGATTTGCCATCCTTCCATACCGGTCCACATCGTCCGTGGGACGGAGAAATATGCCGGATCCGGCCGAAAACTGCCAGAATGCAGGCTGAACCATCGGTGGAACCAGGCCGGACCCGGTCAGTTCATCCTGATACAGGTCGGCGTAGCGGGGATGGAATTCAATTCCACGATATTCCGATCCGAGAATAACGCTTGCGGCGTAGGTGTTGAAACTTGGGTCGTCGTTGGAGCCGACGTCAAATGCATAAAGCGCATACAGGTTTTCCCCGCCGTCATCACGTCCGGTTTCATCCAGATAGCCGAATCCACCCTTGTTGAAGAAATCCGATCCGGTCTCGGTTGTAGTGTTGACGTTGCGCACGACCATGTCGGAGTACATGGCTACGTACACATCCTCCCATACATCATCGCTGTTGTTGGTGATATCATAGCGAAGGATGCTGAGCCCTTCGGCAAAACCGAAGTTCCAGTTGTAACTTTCCATCCGGACATCGGCAAAAAGCGGCTGCTCATGTCCGGATATTGGAATGTTGTTGACCACGGTGTTGCGGTCGGAGAAATGTGCGATCAGATCCTGGTGGCTGATGGCGCGCGGGCTGAACACGTCAGATTCGGAGAATGTGGAGCGTTCTTCGATGAGGAGGCCTTCATTTGTGAATTCATAGCCGGCTTTTCCTGTGGAATATCCTGCGGGATCTGTGACGGCAGCTGTGGAGACGAGTGTCGCCCCGCCTACCCGGGCGCCTATCCAGAGTCCGGCTTCAAACAGGTGTTCGGTTCCGGTCCCTCTGGGAAACTCCATGCTTGGGAGGCCGATGGGCTGATTGCGAACATTTGGACGGCCAAGGGTTCCTGCGTTCGTGATGGAGAGACCGAGGTTGCTGACTTCGACAGCCCTGCGGTCGAACTGGTGTTGTGCTTGAGATTCGGTGGCAGGTGCCAACCATGCCGTCAGAATCAGGGCAATGGTTATGGTAGATAGAGCGAAACGATAAGTCATTTAGGGAATACTGATCTAGTCCTCGTTATTTATAAAAAATTTGAACGACTCGATTGCTAAATTCTGAGACCAGCGGGTCTTTGTTCGAGAAGAATGGATTGCGGTAAAATTAGACCTTTTGAGAACGAAATAAAAATCACCTTGTCTGTTTTTGCAGAATTTCACATATCGGTAATATCACAAACCGATAGCTCAGTCCGGGTGCGTTGAGAACCTGTCGCAATATCCGCCAAGCCGGCGGAAAAAACGGCGAGCACATGATTGCCATATCAATTAAATATCCTAAAAAAAAGCCGGATTTGCAAAGCGCTTCCACGGACTTGATCGGGTAAAAAAATAATTTCAGCTCTGCCGCGTAATCTCTATTTTATCTCTCTTTGTCTCATAGAATATCTCAATCCCTCGACATCTTACACCACTGCTGGTTACTGCCTCAATTCCCTGAAACGGTCCGCGCAATCCCTGATAAAAGCAGCACTGCGGATTTTCATTTTCAAACCGACTTACCATCATGAAGCATGTTTTCTGCCGATTTTCACCAATTCTTATTCTTTTTTTCATCTCGCTCGCTCCACTGACCGCTTACGGACAACTTTTCGAGGATTTTGAAGGTGCCACAAAGTTAAGCTATGAACCTGGTTCTGTTGAATTGAACACAGGTAGCTGGTTTTTCTATGAAGCATTATTGCGGGGCGATGATGGGGACAGGAAGTTTGGTAACAGATCTGCTCGTTTAAGGCACGATCGACCTGAGCCTTATATAGCCATGGAATTCGACGTTGATGGAGCCGGTGATGTTCGCTTCTATCACGCCAACTCTAATTTTTCTAACGATGGGGGTGGGAAGGTCCAATTACAATATTCTATTAACTCGGGTGGCTCCTGGATGGATATAGGTCCCGAGCTCGTAAGTCCGCCATCGGTACTTGAACTTGCCACCGTTCCGGTAAACATTTCTGAACAAGTGAGATTTAGGATCGTGAAAACTGATGGAGGCAGAGTAAACATCGACAATTTTGAGGTGACGGCATTCGAGGAGGTCTCTGAGGATCCTCGTCTTCGCGTTGAGATTGATGGAGCCATCACGGAGACCGAAAGCACACTGGATTTCGGATCGGTCCTGACCGGCTCGGATGCCACAAGCAACCTGACGCTCACCGATTCCGGCCAGGACACCCTATTCTATTCCAATGCAGCAGTTGCCGGAAATATGGCGTTCAGCCTTGATGGTGAGGCCGCCGGCGCACTTGCTAACGGCGAGTCTGTCTCTTTTACGTTGACTTTTGCCCCTGAA
>SKYY01000154.1 GCA_007127665.1 Balneolales bacterium
AAGCTTTCCGAGGTTTTTCGGGAAGGGATTCAGATAGCGCAGGTGGAGGAAGGAGACATCGAGCCCCTCTTCGCGTGCTTCTGAGACGGCAGATTTGATGGATCCGTAGGTGGAGCCCCATCCAACCACGAGAAGTTTGCCGCTTTCATTGCCTTCGTCCAGCTTCTGATCGGGGATGAAGTTGGCGATCATGTCCCGTTTTTTCTCCCTCATCTCGGTCATCATGTGGTGGTTGTCCGGATCGTAGGAGATATTTCCTGTTTCGTGTTCTTTTTCGAGTCCGCCGATGCGGTGGGCAAGCCCTTTTGTGCCGGGGATGGCCCAGGGGCGCACGAGGTTCTCATCCCGCTTGTAGGGCAGGAAGGGGTTGTCGTCCAGTCCGTTTTCACGGGCTTTTTCAAAGCGCGGGTCGATGGGCTTGAGTTCGGTGATTTTTGGAAGTTTCCATGGTTCGGCACCGTTGGCGATATAGCCGTCGGTGAGCAGCATCACCGGGATCATGTGTTCTACGGCAATACGGCACGCTTCGTAGGTGACATCGAAGCAGTCAGCCGGGGATGAGGCGGAGAGAATGGCAACGGGAGCCTCGCCGGCCCGTCCGTAGAAGGCCTGCATGAGATCGGACTGTTCCGTTTTGGTCGGGAGCCCGGTCGAGGGTCCGGCCCGTTGGACGTTGATGACCACCAGCGGGAGTTCCAGCATGGTGGCCAGGCCGATGGCTTCGTTTTTGAGGGCGACACCGGGCCCGGAGCTGGAAGTAATCCCGAGGCTGCCTCCGAATGATGCCCCGATAGCTGAAGCTACAGCGGCAATCTCGTCTTCTGCCTGGAATGTGGTCACACCGTAATTTTTGAGCCCGGAGAGCCCCTGCAGGATCTCGGAAGCCGGGGTGATCGGATAGGAGCCGAGGAATACAGGGAAATCGGACCTCTTTGCCACAGCGGCGATACCCAGGACAATGGCATCGTTGCCGGTGATATTCCGGTACGTTCCCGGCTCGATGGGGGCCGCTTCCACACTGTAACGCTCGCTGAAGAGCTCGGTGGCAATGGCATAGGTGAACCCGTCCTTGAGCGCCTTGATGTTGGCTTCGGCAATCAGGGGTTTTTTGGAGAATTTCCTGTGGAGGAACTGGATGGTGGGGTCCAGTGACCGGCTGAAGAGCCAGTAGAGCACGCCCAGCACGAACATGTTCTTGCTGCGGTCGATATCCTTGAGTGACAGTCCCGTGTCCTTGAGGCTCTCGCGCGTCATTTTGGTCACGTCAATTTCGATGACGATATACCCGGCTTTTTTGGCATCATCTATCGGGGTTTCTTCCGGGGCATATTTTGCCAGCGAAAGATCCTTCTTGCCGAAACCGTCGGTATTGGCAACGATAATGCCGCCGGGTTTCAGGAATTTCAGGTTGGCCTTGAGTGCGGCGGCGTTCATGACGACCAGCACGTCGCACATGTCGCCGGGGGTGTAAATGGCCTTGCTCCCGAAATGGATCTGGAAACCGGAGACACCGGCAACTGTTCCGGCTGGAGCCCGGATTTCTGACGGGTAATCCGGAAACGTGCTCAGATCGTTGCCCGAGAGGGCGGTGGTGCTGGTGAACTGGGAGCCGGTAAGCTGGATGCCGTCACCGGAATCGCCTGCAAAGCGGATGGTGACTTCCTTCTTCTGCTTCTCAATAATACTCATGGTCTTGAATCGCAATGATTGGTTTAATAATTAGCGGGAAAAGTAGGAGGATTACGGAAAACATAATGATGTTATGCCCTGTAATGATCTGCATGATCAGGCATCATGTGATCACTCATTCTTATTACGCAAAGATACATCAAAAAACAAGTAAAATCGGCTCTCAATGAGTGTTTTTTTGACGATTTTTACTGTTCACCTTCCGGTTTGCGTGTAACAGCGCAGCCGGACTGCAAACCGTGGCGCATGGAGACCGAAACACGCTCTTCGGAACGGCAAACTTTGAGCTGGCCGCAGCCTGCGTTGATATCCTCGCCAAAGCACCACCGGATGTCGACGGGAAAGCCCGCATCCTCCAGAATACCCTGGAAGGCATTGATTTTTTCTTTCTCGCTGCGCTTCAGCCCGGCTTCCGGAACATCGTTATACATGATGAGCGTGATGTTGGCACGCAGGCTGCCGAGATACGCCACAAGCTCCCTGGCGTCTTCCGGACGGTCGTTGACATGTTCCATCACCAGGTACTGGATGGTGGGGGCGTTGCCGGTCAGCCGCTGGTGATACGTGAGCGCGTCACGGATTTCCGGGAGACCGAGCCGGGAACTGACGGGCATGATCTCGTATCGCTTCTGCTGATCGGCGGAGTGGATGGATACGGCCAGTCGCACATCGGGGTGGTCCGTGGCCAGCATGCGGATCTGTCTGAAAAGCCCGACCGTGGACACTGTGATCCGTGAAGGTGGCGGGCCGGGCGCTTCCGGATCCCGCATGATGGTCAGTGCATCGGAAACGGCACGGTAGTTGTGCATCGGCTCACCCATGCCCATGAAGTAAAGATGGGTGAGGTCTGTGTTCAGCTCCTCCCGGACTATCTCCTCCGCCTTGCGTACCTGTTCCAGAAGCTCACCGGTGGTGAGGTTGCGGTGGAAGCCCATGCGGCCCGTTGCGCAGAACGAGCATCCAAAGAAACATCCGATCTGCGAGGAAATGCTGGCGGAACACTTTCGCAACTTGCCTTCCGTCCATTCAGGGATGATCACGGTCTCGGCCAGATGTCCGTCATGCAGTACAAGAGTGAGCCGGTAAGAGCCATCGCGGCTGCGGCTCAGTTCGTGCTGAACCGGGCGGCGGATCACGGCAACACGTGCAAGGGATTCGCGCTCCCCGCCGGAAAGGCCCGGTATCCCGTCCACCCCGCTGACATGCTTGTGGAATATGGCTTCAAAAACCTTTCGGCGTGAGTCAGCAGGGAATTCCAGGTGATCGAAAAATTCATCCCAATCGGTCAGGGAGATGTCAATGAGATCGACCGGTAGTTGCTGTAGCAGATGGTGGTTTCGGGACGACATGGGGTACCGTTGTGAAAAATTACGCCTCGATCAGCGGTATGTGCGACGGATTCGCGGCCCGGGGAATCTGACGCTGTTGCATGCAGTAAAAATTAGGTTATTTAAAGGTGCAAAAGCAAAGAAAAAATGATGCTGCAGGCTGCCGGTTTTCCCATTCGCCGAAGTTTTTCAAAAAAAGATTGACTGCGCACAAAGTTGCAGTTGCAAACGGGCTTCAAATCTGTTACAATGAAACAGGAACGCCTTACTATTACCACTACTCTTAACCTAAAAAACGACTGAGGGTGCTTATGAAAGAAAAAGAGCTTCTCGACGCCGCGGAGAGCGGTGATCTGTCAATAATCCGCAACTATGTTATTGACGAAGGACTCAGTGCCGATACCATGGATGAACACCGACGTTCCGCGTTGCTTAAGGCATCCAAGCACGGCCATATGGACATTGTAGAATTCTTGCTCGAACAGGGTGCAAATGTAAATCTCAGGGACAATCGCGGTACCACCCCTGTTTACTGGGCTGCCAGCCGGGGCCACAAGGAAATCGCCTCGCTGCTTATTGAAAAAGGTGCCGTTGTGAACTACTCCGACGACAGAAGATGGACGGCCATGGATCACGCAAAATCGAATGGCGACAAGGAGATGATCGCTATTCTTGAGGAAGCGCTGACCGCCGGCAAGACCGCCTGATCACCGGTAAAACCGCCTGATCACCGGCAAAACCGCCTGATCACCGGCAAAACCGCCTGATCACCGGTAAAACCGCCTGATCATTGGAAAATTGCTTAATTACTGGTAATCTTACTTACTATTACCGCAGTACGAACAATTATTATCAACACTATTTTCCGGCCCGCTTGCGTCTGTGAGCGGGTTTTTTTTGTCGACGGGCCCCGGCCGGCACCTCTTCGGCCAGCAGCAGGAAGATGGATGGACGCTGATCCAGGTCGACCTTTCGCTCTCGCCATTCTTTGATCCTGCAACTGATGATCTGCTCGTCCGGAAGCGTCAGGTCGGACGCCACGCAAAGCCGGGTAGTACCTGCCAGCTCGCGGATCAGCTCTTCCATCA
>SKYY01000204.1 GCA_007127665.1 Balneolales bacterium
CCATCCGGAACTTCACATAAATAACATACACCAAGTTGTGAATCAGCACCGAAAGGGCCGTTGCCATGGCGGCTCCGGTAATCCCGAATATCGGGATGAAGATGAGGTTGGTGACAATGGTGAGAAACACAAGCAAAAGGGTGGCATAAAGGTCAAAACGGTACCAGATGGATGTCCGGATGATGGCGGCGTTTAGTCCGGCAGTCATATCGATCATTTTGGCAAGCCCGATGAAAAGGAATACGTAGGTACCGGCACGGTATTCCTCAGGAAGGAACTGGTATACATGGCCCAGGTTTACCCCGATAATTATGAAGATAATACCACCCACAAGCATCTGGTTGATGGAGCTTTTGGTGTATATCTCAGAGATGGTGTTCAGATCCTTTTTGTACTGCGCCTCGGCAATCAGGGGCTGGGATATTTTCATCAGTGCCTTGGAAGGTATCTTGATCATGCTGGCCAGATAGAGACTTACGGCATATACGGCAGTTTGAGCCAGGTTGGTCAAACCGCCAACCATCAGCATATCGATGTTACCCAATGTCATGGCGGTCACGCTGCCCAGGAATGCATAGGCCGCATATTCTGCCATGTTTTTGATGCGTGGCCGGGTCATGATGCTGAAATCCGGGATGATAAAGAGCTGCTTTTTGAATCCGATATAAAGCAGCATAAGTAACGTTTGTAATCCGAAGGACCCTACAAACAACCACATGAACATACCGAAAGGAATCCATTCGAAATAATAGAAAAGCACTACGGCAGTCTGAAAAAGGCGCAGAAGCACATCCTGAAAGAATGTGGCTACCACAGTGTCAAACAGGGAGCGGATGTAACTCTCAAGAATATGAAAGTAAAGAATGAAAAGGAGCAACGGGAAAAGAAGCAGATAATAGTCCCCGAAAAGCGCACTGTCATCGGCGTAAAATTGAATTACCGGCGACTGAAGCAACCAGCCGAGCAGGCTCAGCAGAAGGAATCCTGCCAGTGGCACAGCCACAGCAAAAAACAGAAAACCAAAGTGGCGACGGCCCGGATTGCGAAAAAGCGGAAAGAAACGGAGGGTCACGTTGCCCATACCAAGGCTGGCAACCTGGGCACCGATAATGCCAATGGATATCATGACGCGCGTCAGCCCGAACTGCTCTGCTTCAAGGACATACGGAAACAGCCAGATGACATTGACAAATCCGATCAATGCTCCGATATAGGAGTAAATCGTATTGGCAAAGCTCTGTCTAAGAATCAGTCCCATGTGCGGCGTCCAGATTGCGCATGTGCAAATTTTGCGATTTGGCTGTAAATAAAAAATCAGGCACGTTTCCCTGTGATTTTTTTCCGCATTCTCCGGTACCTCAATTTTCGGATAAATATACGCTGTGCCGGGGTAACATATTGCTCCGGTTTTCGCAGTGCCGCAAGCAGATACCCCAGGTAGCTCCAGAGCGCGGACACAAGGAACGGTTTCATCCGGTAACGCTTCAGGGATGCTGCCAGGGAGATGACGGGACCGTATCCCAGGCGGTAAAACATTTCCCCTGTCATTTTGTGCAAAGCGGTCGGCAGGGTGTCAGACCCCGTAGGTGCCTGATGTTCTACCACCAGATCAGGCAGCACAACCGTCTCCCAGTTGTAATAAGCGGCAAGCAGTTCATCCAGGGTGTCCCAGCCGTAAAACGGGCGAACGCCTCCAATCTGCCCGTAACAGCTTCTTCGATACGCCTTCAAAGCTCCGCGAACGTGAAACCGGTCGGTAAGACGCTCGGGAACGAGTTCTTCGCCCTTGCGCAATGCGCATATCCCGCCGCATATCCCGGCGGTTTCATTTCGTGCAAATTCATCAGTGATCCTTTTGAAATAATCAGGCGGAAGGATGAGGTCCGCATCCATCTTGACTATGATGTCCCACGAACTGTGGTCCGTTTTCGATAGTCCATGAAGAAAGGCTTCAATTACTTTCGAGCCGGTGCGGTGAACAGGGAGGGATTCCTTGTCAATAACTGTGATCCATTCGTGCTTTTTGGCAAATTGACGTGCAATTTCGCCGGTATTGTCGGTGGAATTGTCATTGACAATAATCAGTGCCTCCGGCAGGATACTCTGCCTGATCACGGACAATATGTAACCGGAAATGGTATCGGCTTCATTATGGGCCGGTGTGACAATACCGAATCGCATGATAATATGAAATGAACATGACCGGGCTGGCGCCGGGACACACAGGCGCATAATTAAAACCGGTCATGGAATGGCATGTAACCTTAGATGTCGAAAATTTTAAACACATGAATAATGAGAGGGTAGAAGGCCTGTCTCCGGCGGGAAGGGGTCTGGCGGGAAAGCGGAACCCGGACTTACGACCGGCTTGCCGATTCCAGGCCGGGAAAACTTCCCGAGGCATTTTTTAGAATGCTATCGGGCGAAAGATAGCCGTTTTCAAGAAGAGTTCGAAGCAGTTCCAGCGTTTGAAAGGAATTGATGTTTTCCCGGCCTGTGAAAAGGGTTTTGAAGACATCCGGCTCCATTATGCCATACCATGCCATGGGATGCCGCTGGTATTCACGCTGTTTTCTACGGCGCCGGTCCCACTTCTGATAGAGGCTTCTTGCCGGACCGAAAAGCGGTGTGTTTCGTATGGCTTCACGCAGTGCCAGGACAGGCTTTTCGGGCTGATGAGTTGCGGTCTTTATAGGCGATAAACCATCAACATAGCTTGTATAAAGATTTTTATCATGGCGATATCGCAGCGGTACGGTCAGCCAGAAACGGAAATAGTCCTGGTCACAGAAGGGCATCCAGAAATCATATCCAAAAAACTCGTAAAGCCGGCCCACAGTTACGATGAAACGGGACTGACGCTCACGAATATTCCACATTTCACAGGCGCTTGGACTGTCCGGGTATCGTTGAATGTCACCCAGATCATCAAGAATGCGTTTGCGGAACCAGGGTTCGAGATCTTCCCGGTACGGCGACCAGTCCCACAAATAGTAGTGGTAATGTAATATGTGCCGGATTATGGTTTCCGGATTGGTTTCGGGATGTTCCCGATAGGTGTAACTGTCATAGATTCCTTTTCCGCCGACAAGAGCGTCACCGAGTTGACCACCCATCACTACGCCATGTTCCGGCACCATGCGGTTTTCTTTCAGTTCTCCGAACGCCACCAGTTCCTGAATGTTGGGAATCCCGGCCTCCCGGGAGGCTTTATGGTAAAAAGACCGTCGCAACTCGCTGTTGAACCAGTCTCGCCATTTTTCTTTCGTGTAGTGCACCCCGGTCCAACGGAAACCCAGCTCGCCGGCAACATTTCTGCTCACATTCATCTCGGCACTTCCTTTTGCGCCATAACTGATGCAGTGCACCTCGGGATAGTTCAGCCTTGCAAGCGACAGTGCTATGAGGCGTGAATCGTATCCACCACTTAGCGGAAGAATTATGGGACGACCGTCGGCATATTGCACAGCTTTTTCCATGGTTTGCATCACAATCTCATCCAGTTCCCGGGAGAACCGTTCCCGGGACTCATCGCGGTAAGCATGCACATAGTTCACATAGCGATGCACCGTCGTCCGGACCGGCCGGCCATTCCCGCCGCCGCTGAATTCCACAAGTGTTCCCGGTTCTGCCTGCCGTATATGCGGCATCAGGGTTTCATCACCTGTTATGTATCCCAACACAAGGTACTCCGCGGCAAGCAGCGGATCCGGCTGAGGCTTGTCCAACGAATCAGTAACAGCGCCCGAAATGCTGCTGATGCGGACCGTGTTGCCATCGACGGTGTAGAAAAGGGGCATGGACTGCAAATGGTCCACAGCCAGCCAAACGCTATCCCCTTGATTGCGGATCCAACGGAATCGACCGGTGAGGCGGGAACACAAACGGGAGGCGTCCGCCACCGTGGAAGGCTGAGCAAAAAGCTTCGTCAGCTCTGTACCGGTGACGAACCGGTTTTCGTCCCATACGGCCCCCGATGCAATGTCCGGTTGACCGTGTTGCAGTGAATCTATGATGTCAGGCAGTATCTGAACATTCATGCTCATCGGGTATGGATTGGAAAAAAAGTCATGGAGATTGCGAAAGATTCATGCACC
>SKYY01000109.1 GCA_007127665.1 Balneolales bacterium
GATGATTCGGATTCCTCATCCGGCAAGAGAAAGTCCTCGTCAAAATAATCGATTCATATGACTGGCAGGATGACAATGCACAGACCCGAAATTCAAAAATAATACAAAACCGGAACCAGGAGTAATCACGATGGAAGAAAAAGAAAAAAACCTGATTCTTGATGATGAGAAGGATGTTCTGTTAAGCCATGAGTACGACGGCATCCAGGAGCTGGACAATCCCATGCCGCCATGGTGGCTCTATGGATTCTATTTCACGATAGCCCTATCGGTGGTCTATCTGCTTTGGTATGATATCCTCGGTATCGGCCCCTCGCAGTCCGAAGAATATCAGCGCGAGATGGAGCAGGCAGCTGTCAGATATGGATTTGAGTCCCCCCCTGATGTCCCTGCGGTAGATTTTGCCACCCTTGAAGTGTTCACTGACACAGAGAACCTTGAGATGGGACGCCAGGTTTACATAAATCCGGCCCAGCTCTGCATCACCTGTCATGGATCACAGGGGCAGGGTCTGGTGGGACCCGATCTGACAAACGATTACTGGAAGCACGGTTGCGACCTTCCATCCCTGATGGTAAGCATCAAGGAGGGTTTTCCACAGCAGGGCATGCCTGCTTATGGTAGCGGACAGCGTTTGACAGACCTTGAACTGCAGCAGTTGGCCAGTTACCTGATATCGCTCAGAGGCACCGAGCCCGACGGCGCAAAACCACCTGACATGTCCCGGTCGGAACCTTGCGAGCTATAACTCTAAGTACCCCCCGTTATCATGAATAGAAGTTCAACACCGGATAACCTGGCACTGGATCCTTCTGACAAAGGTCAGCATTTTCGCGACGCCGTAAGCACCATTTCAGCGGAAGGCCGCCGGAACTGGCTGTACCCCAGGAAGCCAAGGGGGTGGTACTATGATGTCCGATCTGTGGTAAGCTGGATACTGATCGGTTTTCTTTTTGCAGGTCCATTCATCAAGATCAATGGCCAGCCCATCATCCTGCTGAATATTCTTGATCGAAAATTTGTGCTCTTCGGTACCGTCTTCTGGACGCAGGATTTTCACATCCTGGCCGTTGGCATGCTCTCCCTGATCATTTTTATCGTGCTTTTCACGGCGATTTATGGCCGGCTGTTTTGTGGATGGGTGTGCCCGCAGACGATTTTCATGGAGATGCTGTTCCGTAAAATCGAATATGCTATTGAAGGTGATGCACCCGAGCAGAAACGGTTGAACAGATCGCCGTTTACGGCAAACAAGGCCCTGAAAAAAGGAGCGAAGCTGGGTATTTTTTTCGGCATCTCCTTTTTAATTGCCAATATTTTTCTCGCATACATCATAGGAGTTGATGCGTTGTGGGAGATTGTGACCAATGACCCCAGGGAGCATCTGACCGGTCTGACAGCCATCACCTTGTTCAGCTTCGTATTTTTTGGGGTTTTCACCCGCTTCAGGGAGCAGGTTTGCATCGTGGCATGCCCTTACGGCCGCTTGCAGTCCGTACTGGTGGATAATTCCAGCATTGCCGTAACCTATGATTTTGCCCGGGGTGAAGACCGGTCCCTGCTGAATACCCGGCAAAAGGAAAAACGGGATGATGGCTCCGTTTTCTTCACCAATAACGATAAGATCCACAAGGACAGGAAATACGGGGATTGTATTGACTGCTATCAATGTGTCAAAGTTTGTCCTACCGGCATTGATATCCGCGATGGCATACAACTCGAATGCATTAATTGCACCGCTTGCATGGATGCCTGCGATGAAATCATGGAAAAAACAGGCCGGCCCACCGGGCTTGTCCGCTATGCATCGTTCAACAGCATCAAGGATGGCTTAAAAGCGCGCCTGTTTACCCCACGAATTGCGGCATATATGGCCCTTTTTGCCATTGTTTTTGGACTTTTTGTCTACTTTCTGGGAACCCGGCCGGAAGCCGAGGCCGTCATTTTGCGTGAACCCGGCCGCACCTGGAATGAGCTTCCCGACGGTGCTTATTCCAATTTTTACAATGTGAAGATCTTCAACAAGACACTGAACGACCAAGCCGTTGAAGTTCGACTGCTGCATCCGGCAGGCGAAATTCAGCCCCTCGGCCTGCCCGATCTTCTGCCTGCGCACGAACTGGTAGAGGGCCGTTTTATGGTTTTCTTGCCCGGCAGCGAACTCCAGCCGGTGCGCACACCGATTGAATTTGGGTTATATTCCGGAGACCAGTTGATCCACTCGGTGTCATCCGTCTTTATCGGTCCGCAAAACCCATGAATCCCATTTTAGCATGACCATTATCAAAAAAAACTTCAATGCAGTGAAATGTCCATGACAGCGCCTGAGCATCGACGCACAGGCGTATGATTACAAACGTACATGGACACCCCTGTGACCTACGGAATCCAAAATTACAATCACATGAGCCAAAAGAAAAAAATACTGGAATGGATAAAGGACCCGGCAAATCGCTGGCCCGTCGGTGTTACCGCAGGGTATCTTACATTTGTGCTTGGGACTCTTGTTCTGGTCTTTTTCAGTTTCTCAGTGCCCGTAAATCTCGAGAAAGAAGATTACTACGAAAGCACGCTCACGTATCAGGACCAGATTGACCGAATGTCACGTACCATGGCAATGGAAAATCCGGTCAGAATGGAGGTTAGCAGCCATCGGGATCATCTCATGGTTTATTTTCCGGTGGAACATGTTCAAAACGGGATCAACGGACGTGTGCACCTGTTCCGTCCGTCCGACCACCGTCTTGATCGGGAATTTGCCGTTGAAGCCGATGACACCGGATTCCAGACCATTCCCCTTGCAGGTATGCGCAACGGCAAGTGGATTGTAAAACTGCATTGGGATTCTGGTGGAAAAGAGTATTACTTGCAGCAAAACGTACAGCTTTAAGGCTATGGCCAGCTTTTGGGTCAGAGGCAATATCAGTACATGCCTTCCGGTTAAAAGCCGTAGATGGAAATCACTACTAAAAGCAATCTAAACGTTATATGGACATTCTCTGGACCGGTTTTGCATTTGGAATTCTAGGAAGCGCACATTGTGCCGGGATGTGCGGCCCCATTGCCGTAGCTTTGCCGGGCAGTGATCGCAGCGGACTGGATCTTGTTGCCGGACGTATTTTCTACAACATGGGCAGAACCATGACCTATATGCTGATGGGGGCCTTTGCGGGGTTGCTGGGATTGGGGGCAGCCCTGGCCGGTTACCAGAGTTGGCTTTCGATCATGGCCGGTGCGGTTATTCTCGTTATGCTTCTTTTTCGCAGCCGGTTTCTGTCCACCGGCGCTTTTTTCCGCTCAGACTTTTTCAAGGGACTTTTCAGTCGTTTGCTCAAGACCCCGGGTAAATCATCGATGCTGTCACTGGGGCTTCTTAATGGATTTCTGCCTTGTGGTCTTGTGTATCTGGCCTTGGCCGGTTCGGCTGCGGCAGGGTCCGTGATCAACAGTGCACTCTACATGGGCCTGTTTGGATTAGGCACGACACCCATGATGATGGCGCTGTCACTGGCGCCAGGCTGGCTGAGTCCGGTCGCCCGACAACGGCTCAACCGTTTTATCCCCATAGGAGCAGCACTACTGGCCGTACTGCTGATCCTTCGTGGCATGTCTCTGGGCATACCCTATCTTAGCCCGGATTTGACTGGTGGCGCAAGCTGCCATTAATCGTTACAGACTATAATCGTTACAGACTTCCACTCCGGCAAGAGGCGATAACTCTTCGTAACGCCATTGTCCGTGCTCACGGCGCCACAGGCATCGTACCATTTGATTACATTTGAAATAATAGTGACGACCTGTTAGTTTAATATAAGTTGCCAGTTGCATGTCCCGGCTTATTTAGGTGAAAAGTCATCTGTATCCGGGCTAAAAAAAATCACGAACTATCAGGAAACATGTTTCTATCTGTTGTTAAAAAATGTGCATTAGTCGGTGTACTTACGACTCTCGTTTTCTTTCCCGGCAAAGCAGATGCTCAATCGGAAATTACGGTTGAGACGCTGAGGGAATTATCTGAAGGAAGGTCCCTTGTCCGCGCAATAAGGGAAGTAGAGACAACGGGCACACCCTACCTTTTTGAGGATTTCAAGGC
>SKYY01000166.1 GCA_007127665.1 Balneolales bacterium
ACCGGACGGGATCCTCTCACCGGACAGAAACAACTGATCGGCTCCGGCCGGCTGGTCGGACAGGAACGGCTCCGTAAACAAATGTGGCGCGTGCTGGAGGAAGATCGCATCAGTCACGCCTATCTGATTAGCGGTCCGCCCGGTTCGGGGAAAAAGGCGCTGGCCCTTGCGTTTGCCGAAGCCATAAACGGCGTATCCAATCTCGGGGAGCCGGCTCCCGGAACCCGTTCGGATCGCCGCTCGTGGTACTTTCACCCGGACATCCACCTGTTTCTTCCGTTGCCGTCGGTTGCCGGCCGGGACGAACTGGCTGCCCGAATCTCATTGCTGGCTGAAGATCCGTACGAAATCGTGGATTTTGCGATGCGTCCCTCGCTCACCTCGCAGGTTGACACCAAAAACCGCCGTGCGTTTTACTCTGTTGAATATTTTAACAAAGAGGTGCGAAGGGCGGCCTATATGAGGCCGAACGAAGGCCGCCGCAACATCGTGATCATCACAAATATAGAGACGATGCGTAAAGAGGTCGTCAACTCCTTCCTCAAGCTGCTGGAGGAACCGGGCGAACAGGTCATGTTCATCCTGACCACGGACAAGATAAATGCCTTGCTGCCCACTGTCGTATCCCGCTGTCAGCTGCTGGCCTGCCAGCCGCTGCATCCCGATGATATTTTCCACGGACTCACGGCCCATGACGGTGTCGCGGAATCCGATGCTCGGTTTCTTTCCCGCATTGCCGGTGGCAATTACAGCTACACCCGTTACTATGATCTGGAAACATTGCAGGATAACCGTGAGGACATCATCCGCTTTCTGCGCATGTCCTATACCGTGGATGTGGGTGGTATCCTTGAAATGAGCCAAAAGTGGCAATCCGGATATAGCAAAGAAGGACAGTTTGCCATCATCAACATGATCGAGATGTTCCTCAGGGATATAGCGCTCTACTCGGGAGGCGCTGACGAGGCACTGATCACCAACAGTGACCGCCTGGATGTGATCCGCAATTTCTGCAAGGGGCTGAAGGATGCACGCATCAAAGAAATGCTTGAAACATTGGAGGAGGCGCGTGCGTTGCTGAATCAGAACATCCAGCCGCGGCTTGTCTATACCGTGATGGCCAACCGTTTTTCAGCCTGGATGCGCGGATCGGATGCCATAATATCCAAAGAGGAGCTTTGGCGGCATGTGCCGGCGAGAACCGAAATAACAGAAACCTGACAACACACCTTTAAACCGGCACCGCATAAGTGGTGCCTGATGCCATGTCACACCCAATTGATTTTATAAAAATGCATGGTGCCGGCAATGACTTCATTGTGATGGACGCCCGTTCCGCGGATTTTCCTGTTGCCGGGGTCCTGGACCGGATACCCGACCTATGCAATCGCAGAACCGGGATAGGAGCCGACGGCGTGCTGCTTCTGCTGCCGTCGGATGACACGGACTACACCATGCAGTATCTCAATGCAGATGGCTCAGAGGCAGGAATGTGCGGCAACGGAGCACGCTGTCTGGCCCGGTTTGCCACGGACCGGGGACTGCCCTCGAAACTGATCTTTACGGCAAATCAGCTTCGCTACCGGGCAGAGGTATTTGAGCATTATGTTTCAGTGCATTTTCCGGTGGAGCCCGATCCCGTGATCAAAGACATTGATGGAGTGGAGTGGTTCGTAATCCACACCGGCACCGAGCATGTCGTTTCCATCGATCCCGAATACTCAAAAAGCCCTGATCGCTATTTCCGTGAAAAGGGCAGGCTCATCCGAAACAGGGTTGATCTTTTTCCTTCCGGAACCAATGTTAATTTTGCATCCATTCTGGATCAGAACCGGCTCCGTCTTGTCACCTATGAACGGGGAGTGGAGGATCTGACGCTTGCATGCGGCACCGGGGCCATTGCCACGGCCATAGCACGAAGTCACGCCAGCATGCTTGAAGTTGCCAAAACCGGATCAGGAACTCCCCGAGCCTCTGAGGTGGATCACCATATCCAGATTGATTGTCCGGGCGGTCCGCTTGAAGTATCCTTTTCCATTGCCTGGAAGCATGATAAACCCGTCTACAAAAAAATCATCCTTCACGGACCTGCCGTCTCGGTCTACGAGGGTCGTGTTAGCTTGTGATATGATGATACGCTTCTTCTCAGCCCTGACAGGGACCTGTCTATTGTTAGCAGCACTTACAACCTGCACGGTTGAACGCGTTTCTCATACCGAAAGGGAAGCTGAGATCTATCAACTCGGGAACAGTCCCATGGTGAAGGGACAGGTTCTTCCACCTGACCATATCAAGAGCATACAGCTCTACCGTGGAGAACGAAAAGACAATCTGCCATCCATTCAACTTGGTGGTGATGACGTTCTTACCCTCCGCTTTGATGAGCTGGGGGGAACCTCCCGTCTTTTCCGGGTACGTGTCCGTCACCGCAATGCAGACTGGTCAGACAGCCGGCTTATGACGGATTTTTATCTTCGCGGGTACCGTGAGGATCTCATTGAGGGTGGCCGGCCCAGCCGTGTGCAGGACCCCCACTACATGCACTACAAGTACCAGTTTCCGAATGAAAACATGCAGCTTCGGCTGAGCGGTAATTATCTGCTGGAAGTTCTTGAGTACGAGACCTCCAACGTGTTGTTTTCCGTTCCCTTTTTTGTTCACGAGAATGCCGGACGCATGGAGATTACCCTGGAGGAGATTTTTGGCCTGGATGCGCGTTATGTAGTTCATCATCAGCCATTCGTCCGCTTTACCTATCCCTCCTATGTGGTATCACCCGTGACCGATTTATCGATATATATTGCCCAGAACAGGTTCTGGGGGCGGGCAAGGCAGGCAGATGAGCCGGATATGTCGGAGGCAGGGGTCTTTCGGGCCTATCTTTCACGTCCCGAATCGTTTGTCGGTGTATATGAGTTCCGTCCACTGGACCTCAGAAGATATGATGCCGCCGGACCGGAGGTGGTGGAGGTCCGCAGCGGCACCATTCCTCCGCAGGTATGGCTATTCAGGGATGTGGTGAACCTGGATGTGAGTCCGCGCAGACGAACGCCTGTGACGCATGGATTTCCGCGGGACGATCTGCGTGCGCGTTATGTGGATGTACGGTTCGAGCTGGAATTGCCGGAAAGGGAGGCAACCGACCTTCCTGTTTACGTGTACGGACCTTTCAACAACTGGACCATACACGAGGATAACAGGATGGAATATCAGGAATCCACGGACTCCTACCTGGGCCGGGCGGTTATCAAGGAAGGGGAATATGACTACAAGTATGCGCTGGTAGAGCGCGGCCGGATAGATGACCTGCGCCTGGATGCCAGTTTTGCTTCAACAGCCCAGGAATATACGGCCATGGCCTACTTTCGTGATCCGGGACTGCAGGCAGACCGCTTGCTTCAACTGGAGTCAGGGCGCATGCGCTGAACCGGTCGATTGTTCTCTTACAGAAAGAAAAACGGCTCGCCCTGACTGTGATGGCCATTCATGTGATGAGATAGCCATTCATGAGATACCCATTTATTTCATAGCCACTCATGTGATATCCACCCATCTTATGCGCGTTCCTGTAATGAAATAGCCATCCATGAGATAGCCATTTATATCATAGCCACACTAATGTGATGGTCACCAAAGGGATGTCAGGGTCGTGCCGTTACTGTTTGCTTGTCAGAAGTCAAGACCGATACTGAAATAATGGACGCGGCGTCCGAAGCCGGATCCTCCTTCGATATCCAGAGGCCAGGCGAGGTCATACCGGAAAGGCAGTCCGAGCAGGATGGTTCGAAGGCCGAACCCGGTTCCTGCGAGGATGGCATCACGGTTGGTTCCGTCCCATGCTGCGCCCATATCAAAAAAGATGTTACCCTGGATGTTGTACAAGGGTATGATCGGAATGGGTCCGGGCAGCATGGCTGCTATGAGCGGAAAACGGAATTCGGCATTGAACAATCCGAAGCGGTTACCGATCGCGGAGTTGAAAAAATGTCCGCGCAGCGGCAGGGCCGGAATAGTGAAGAAAATATCCTCCAGCCTGTCGGTCTGCAATGAACCTTCGGCCCATCGGAAGTTGATCCAGTTCTGCATGCC
>SKYY01000224.1 GCA_007127665.1 Balneolales bacterium
ATCTACGGAGTCGGCATCTTCCTGACGGCGCTCTCCCTGTTTGTCGGCGGCATCGGTGTGATGAACATCATGTACGTATCGGTCAAGGAGCGGACGGGCGAAATTGGCCTCCGGAAAGCGGTCGGCGCCCGCTACCGGGAAGTGCTGTTGCAGTTCCTGGTGGAGTCGGTAGTGATCTGTTTCATCGGAGGCATTATTGGCATAATGTTCTCCGGGCTGGCCGTGTACATCATCAACCAGTATTTTGTAGCCCATCTTGGTATTCAGACCATCATTCTCGCCTTTGCGATTACTACCATAACTGGGATGATCTTCGGTTTCCTGCCTGCCAACCGGGCTGCCAAGTCCGACCCCATCGAATCCCTTCGCTATTCCTGAGGAAAGAACATGCATCTGTGGCAAACCATAAAAATGGCCTTCGGCGCACTCGGATCCAACAAGACCCGGGCGTCGCTGACCCTGCTTGCCATCGTGGTCGGGGTTTTCGCTGTGATCAGCGCCTCCACGGCCGTCAAGGTGATCGACAATTTTTTCCAGAATACCATGACGCTGATGGGTAGTGACGTGATCAATGTGACCACACGCCCGATGGTCCTCGTCGGCAACCAGCACGGACGCGCCACACGCGAACCGATCACTTTCCGGCAGTTTGAACGCTACCGGGATTTGGCCGAACTGTCCCGTTCCGTATCTCCCAACGTGGTCTTTCGCAATACACGGGTCTTCCACGGTGAAGCATCCACCGAACCGAACGTCCAGATCCGGGGCAGCAACGAATTCTGGATCTCCAACAACGCCTACAGCATTGAAGAAGGACGCGACCTGACCCGGGACGATGTGGAGGATGCGCGTCCCTTCGTGCTCATCGGAGCCGATGTGCGCGACAAGCTGTTCCGCAACCGCAGCGCTCTTGGACAACGTATCCGCATCGACGGACAGTTCTACACGGTGGTTGGCGTCATCGAAGCCAAAGGTTCCGCATTCGGCCAGACTCTTGACAATTTCGTCCTTCTGCCATACACCCGCCTTGCGTCGGTTTACGGCCGGGATCGGAGTATCACCCTCCAGATCAGGGCTCCCTCCGTGATGATGATCAATGAGACGGTGGATGAGGCCACAGGCCTGCTGCGTATTATCAGGCAGGTTCCGCCGGACCGTGAAAACAACTTCGAAATTGAGACCAACGAATCCCTCAGAGGGGTTTTCGCTGACTTTACCGGTGTACTCTATCTGTTCGGGTTTGTGGTTGGCGGCATCGCGCTGCTCGGGGCCGGTATCGGTGTCATGAATATCATGCTGGTCTCCGTGACCGAACGTACCAGGGAGATCGGGATACGAAAAGCTGTGGGAGCTAACCGGAAAAGTATTGTGATCCAGTTCCTTACGGAAGCCGTCATTGTATGCCAGCTGGGTGGATTGATCGGCATGTTTCTTGGCATACTGGCCGGTAACATCCTGGTGGTTATGATGGATACCACGTTCGTTCTGCCCGTTTTCGCCATTCTTGCGGGAATTATCGGAATGACGATCATCGGTGTGGTGTTTGGTGTATATCCGGCATGGAAAGCCGCCCGGCTGGATCCGATCGAAAGCCTGCGATTTGAATGATTGTTTCCCGGAAAAGCCCCTGCTGTCCACAAGCTTGGAAAAATACGGCGCGGGCTCTCCGTGTCGAATGGGCAATACTGCCTGATCCTGAAGACTGCTCGAATGGACGGAAGATCCAGGTAGAGCGCATGCGTCGCGCGCACGGTGACTGTCGCGTGCATGGCATCTGGTCGATACAGAATCAAAGGCTTGCATAGTTAGCATTTGTCGTTGAATTCTGTATTTTCCTTTAGGTCACGCATTTGCGCTCACGGATCATCACCGTTACAGAAAAAAAATGACGGAATACGACCCACACTAGCAAAAAAGAATTAATGATTATGAAATAACCATGACCGGGCAGGGCCTGGACATATGAGCCTGATTATCATCATCGACATTAATATGTGATCTTATAAATCAAAAAAATTAAACACATGAACCCCTTCATTGAAACACTCGAAAAACTGGCACATCGGGCGCAAGAAACCTGGGAAGATGAAGCATTTCAAAGGCGGCTGCAGGAAACCAGGGCCCGTCTCGCCGAAATGGTCAGAAAAAATCCTGCCGGATCCATCGGCATAGCGTTAGCGGCCGGATTCCTGATAGGAAAAATGACCAAAAGGAGCAGATAAGCATGAGTCCGGAAGAGTTCGATTCCCTTATCAACAACCTGAAAAAACTGCCTGGTGAATTTAAGGCACTTGTGGAGAAGCGCATAGAGCTTTTTGCCCTTGAAATGGGCGAGCGCATCACCGGCCTCATAGCCCACGCCATGTATCGCGTGACGGGCATCCTGTTTCTCTCGGTTGGACTTATCCTGATTCTTTTCGCAGCTTCCAAACTTGTCGGAGACCTGATCGGAAGTGAAGGGCTCGGTTTCATCCTTGTGTCATTGCCTATCGTAATACTCGGAGCCATGTTCTTTCTGCGGCGGCCCCGTTCCATGGTCATGGCCACCCGCGATAAAATGCTTCATCAATTCCTGAAAGACATGCAGGAGCAGTTAAGCCAGTTTGACGACAGCGAGCAAGGCGGTCCCGATACGGGTGAAGGGAGCAGCCCTGGTCATCAGGCAGACCGTGAATCCCAAAAACAAAAGGAGTGAGGAAGGATGGAAAAGAATCACCCCGGTTCCAGGGATATGAAGGAGCTTAAGGCCCGAAAAATGGCACTCAAGCAAGAGATGGAGCAGATCCAGGGCGAGATAGAGTCCTCGCTCAGAGAAGTACGCCACAGCATGACGGACCGCGTCCGGTTTCGCTACTGGGTGGAGAGGTATCCGCTGCATATTGTCGGTACGGCACTGCTGGCCGGGTTCATGCTGGCAAGAAGGGGCCGGAGCGAACCCACAAAAAAAGTCGCGGAGGATGCCGAAGTTCACGTAACGGAATCTCCCGACAGCTCTTTTTCCTCGCTCTTCATGGGTGAGTTGAAAAAAATGGCTACCCAGCGCGCCGTGCGCTACGTGATGCAGAGAGTGGAACAGGCCCTTGAAGAACGCAGCAAAAAAGAGGAATGACAGATTCGGTAACTTTTTTGCAACCAAATGTGTTCGATATCGTCTAAGATAGCATCATAGTGACCTCATGAATCCAAATTGATTGAAACAGATGAAACGAACATGACAGCCACTGGCTGACTTACAGGGGAAAGATTACATCCTGTCATGTGAGCTCATTCTGACATCATGAATCCAAATTGATTGAAACAGATGAAACCCTATTTACCATTAGTCGTCATAATTGTTTTTTGCTTCTCGCTTACGGCAGTGGCACAGCAGGCTCCGCGCAGCATCACGCTGGAAGAGGCCATTGAAATTGCCCTGGAAAACAATATTGAGATCGAGCTGAGCAGAAGCAACATCGACCGCTCGGAAAGCCAGTACCGCCGCCAGCGTGCCGAGTTCCTGCCGAACCTGAATGCCAATTTCGGGGGCACACGCACAGTTGGACGTCAGTTTGACCCTGCGGCTGTTGCTTTTGATGACTTTACCACCAACAATCTCAATGCCGGCATTTCGACAAATCTCGTATTGTTCAATGGCTTCCGTAATATTAATCAGCTGCGCAGTGCGCGGCTGGGCATGGAAAGCGCGGAGGAACGTTATCAGCGCACCCGCGAAGTGATCATCTTTGAAGCCGCCGCCCGTTTTCTTGATGTGCTGCTCGCAAACGAGTTGCTACAGATCAACCTGGAGAACCTCGAAACAACCCGCAAGCAACTTGAGCAGGTGGAAGCACAGGTGGAAGTGGGTATGCGACCCATCGTGGATCAGTACAGCCAGGAATCGGTGGTCGCCAATAACGAACTTAGCGTCATTCAAAGTGAGAACATCCTGAACCTGAACAAACTGCGTCTCTCCAGATTGCTTCAGCTTGATCCCCTCGAAGAGGTCGAATTCGTCACGCCGGGTATTGACGAGGAGGAAATTGTCGTTCAGGATTACGAATTGAGCGAAATGATCAGTCTGGCGTTGATGAACCG
>SKYY01000159.1 GCA_007127665.1 Balneolales bacterium
CAAAACGTGGGTGTGCGCATCCACGGAGGCGCCACCCGCCGGTATCCGCAGAAATCGCTGAGGATCTACGCCCGGAGCGCGTATGACTGGAGCCCGGAGATCAGCTGGCCGCTGTTTCCCGGCCTTCGGAAAGCCGGGTCGGAGGAGCCGCTTGAGACATGGAAACGGTTTATTCTGCGTTCCTCCGGCGACGACTGGTTCCACACCATGTTCAAAGATGCCATGATCCAGTCGCTCTACGCCGACAGGTGCGTCGACCAGCAGGCGTATCGTCCCGCCGTGGTCTTCGTCAACGGCGAATACTGGGGCATCCACAATATCCGTGAGCGGTTCGACGGATGGTATGTAGAGCTGAATTACGGCATCCACCGGGATGATGTCGGGATTCTTACGGATAACGCCGCGCTGAATCATGGCTCGGAGGAGGACCGGCAGCACTATCTGGATATGCGGGAATTTGCGGCGACAATGGATCTTTCGCAGCCGGAACACTATGCGCATATTGAGACGCAGATGGATATCGACAACTACATGGCGTACAAGACGTTCGTCGCCTATACCGCCAATGCCGACTGGCCCCATAACAACATCCGCTACTGGCGCAAACGCACGGATTCGTATCAGCCGGATGCGCCCTATGGATGGGACGGACGCTGGCGGTGGATGATATACGACCTGGATGCCTCGTTCGGATTTCCGTATGAAGGTCCCGCCGAAGGATGGGCTCAGTATGACCACGATACCATCGAATGGATCACCGGAACGGGGAATCCCCGTGTGCCGCAAACATGGGTCAATGAACTCTTCAACAACCTGATCGAAAATGATACGTTCCGCCACCGGTTCATCTCCTTGCTGGCGGGTGACCTGAATACACGGTTCCGGCCCGATTTTGTGACAGAAAGAATCGGGGAATTCCGTGAGGTCTATGCACCTGAGATCGAAGAGCACCAGCACAGATATCCGTTCAGCGCCGGCCGCACAGCGGATGGTTGGCAGGACCACATCCACGTAATGAAGGAATTTGCCCAACGGCGTCCGGCATACCTGAGATCCTTTGTGATGGAACATTTTGATATTGAGGATACGGTTCGGCTGGAGCTGAACGTGCCGGACATAAGAGGCGGGCACGTGGAGGTCGGCGGAATCCCCATCCACAAGAACACTCCCGGAGTGCCGCATGAGTATCACCGATGGACCGGTTCCTGGTTTGAAGGCGTGCCGGTAACCATGAAGGCCGTGCCCGAAGAGGGCTGGGTGTTTCTGGAGTGGCAAAACCGGAACGGCGAGCCGTTTAATTTCGACGAAATATCGGTGCGGGGTCCGGCCGATCCCGGCGAAATATCGTTTGTGTGGATCCCGCAGGATGATCTTGCCATCACGGCCGTGTTTGTGCGGCGCGGGGAGACCCGGACGGAAGCGGACGGGCAGCATCCCGCGCAATATCAGTTGCATCAGAATTATCCCAATCCATTCAACAATCAGACCACGATATTGTTTGATCTGCCGGAAAGGGCCGTCGTGTCCATCGAAATCCACAGTGTGACCGGGCGCCTGGTCAAAAGAGTCGACAAGGGACTCAGGGAACCCGGCCGATATTCCATGCGCCTGGATACCCGGGGGATGGCCAGCGGGGTGTATCTGTACCGCATGATTGCCAGACCGGAGACGGGCGCGTCTCATAAAGGTGGATCCGGTACAGGTGCTTCCGTGGCAGCACCACCCCAAAAAATGATCCTGATACGCTGACCGCTCCGTGATCCTGATACGCTGACGACATCTTTCGCCGTTTTTACAATGTGAACGATTCGCAGACAGTCTCATATTTCGGTTTGCTTTATTGTCCAGTAGAAAGTAACATTATTAGAATAGACCTTTTTGCATTTTTCCCATGACCCCAAAGCCACCTTGCCGCGGTTCTTCCAAAATGTCCAAATCAATGCACCGGAGATCTCCTGGCATCCTGACCTTTTTTGTTATTCTGTGCGGAATGGTTTCTGTTGGATACGGCCAGGAGCTGACACCGGGCCACCTTTTCTTCGAGAATCAAGGACACGAGATGGTTGGTCACGGGCCTCATGGATACGGGCCTCATGGATACGGCAATCAAGAACACGGACATCAAGGCTACGCGAATCATGAGCACGGACATCATGTCCATGGGCGTCAAATGAGTATCTATTACACTGGCCGGCAAAAAGAAAAGGTCATTCACATAACAGACTTTTTATACCGGCAGCCGGAGATAAGGGAAGCATATGAAGCCTATTTGCGGATGCGGGAGGAATCGCCGGAAGAACTGGCGGTGATGGCCCGGCCCGTTGCATATGAAGTCGGCGATACCAGGAATTTCTTCGTGTACAATATCGAGAAAAGCGAACCGGGCTCTGCGATCTATGACGAGCTGCTGTTTGAGCTCCGGGCCGTCGGATCCGCATCTGAAATATGGGTGGAGCAGGAGGAGCTGCAGCCGGGAAAAATTGATGACGATGTCGTCAGTGCCATGATGGAAGCGCTCGAAGAGCGGACCCCGCCCAACTCGGTGAACCCGGACCAGGGAATCATCCTCAACAACATCGACATATTTGCCCAGGGGAACCCTGACCTGGTGCCCGATCCCGATGGCACTGGTGTGGTCAAGGTCCTCATCGCCAACATCCAGGACGGCTGGGATCCGGATGAGGGAGGTGGTTTTACCGCCGGCTTTTTCAACCCCGCCGATCTGGCCCCGCGCACGGTAAACCGCAACAGCAACGAGGCGGCTGTTCTGTACATCAATTCTTATCCCGGCATTTACACGGACGATCAGCCGGCCAATCCCAACCGGCCGCTCAACACCGTAGCCCATGAATTCCAGCATCTCATCCAGGCCGGACGCGGCAATCTGATCACCTTCATGGACGAAGGCCAGTCCGAGGTCGCTGAAATTTTCAACGGGTTCAATGCCCGATCCATGGTATTCCTCAACGATCCGGATGAAGTGAGCGGCAATGTGGAAACCCAGAGCATGGACGGTTTCCTGCGCTGGCGCACCGGGCAGCAGGCGGTCCTCAACGACTATCAGCGCGCCCAGCTTTTCCACAGTTACCTCTACGAGCGGGTCGGTGTGGATGCGGTTGGCCGCCTCACACAAAGCGGATCCGGAAATCCCTGGGTGCAGTACCAGAACATGCTGCACAGCGCCGGTTCCGGACTCGACTTCCGGGAAGTGCTGGCGGATTTTTATGTCACCAACTGGGTGAATGACACAGGAATCGCTCATGAGCGATATGGATACACGCTGCCCCAGCTGCTCGGTGTGCGGGCTACCAATCCCGCCGTTCGTTACGGCACCGAAGAGCGCGCCTGGGTACGCAACCAGGCGGTCTCGCTCCGCTACGGCAGCGCCCGGTATACCGAATGGCGTTTTATTCAGGACCTGTCCCTCAGCGTCGACACCGCCCCGGAAATCAGGCATTATATTATAGCGGAACAGGAGGGCGCCGCCGGGTCTCCGGAGATTATCCAACTGACCGGTGATATTTCCTTCGACGGCATGTACCGTTCGGTGGTCCTTGTTTCGGTCAATACCGTGGTGCAATCCGTCACTAACTTCGGAAGCCGGCAGTTCACCTATTCGGCGGAATGGATTCCCAGCGAGCTGCGGGAGGTGGATATCTCCTATTCCGTGAAACCGACGGCCGGATTTGTAGGCTTTCCATTTGAATTCTCTGAAGATGTAACCTTCCTGGGCACAGCCGTGCGGCTGAATCCACAGTATGAAGGATTGTTGCAAGGGGTTGATTTCAGGCTCTGGCACACCCCGGAGTCGGTCGAAGGGACCGGCACGCTGCAGGTGATCCTCACCGACTCGCGGCTGAACACCGGTACAGGCCCGAATGCCATATATGTCCCCAATGAAATCATCACATTCCGGGAGCTCGATTTTTCCGAACTGAGACCCGGGAGCAATTCGGTTGATTTCTCCGATGACGTAATAAACCTGGAAGCTGACGTGAATTACCATTTCTACTTCCGGGTTGTGGATGAGTCGGAGGATGCGCAATTGCTGTTTACTTTCGATCAGGGATC
>SKYY01000223.1 GCA_007127665.1 Balneolales bacterium
ACCAGGATATCGGAGGGGAGGTATCGAAAAAGGCGGCAGGCTCTCAGCACGGCCTTGCCGCTGTTGTTCATGTAAGTGGCCGGCTGGATGAGAATGGTTTTGGTACCCTTGAAACGCCCGACACCCAAAGTGAAAGGCTCGTCACTTTGTTCCATACTTGCAGAGATATGCCCGGCAAGCCGGTCAATGATCATGAAACCGATATTGTGCCGGGTGTCCCGGTATTTCTCCCCTATGTTACCCAGCCCTACGATAAGCGGCATGACGGAGATCGTTAGTTGTCACTTTCCTCTTTGGAAGCAGCATCCCCTTCGCCGCCTTCAGAAGCTTCTGCTCCTTCGGCTCCTTCTTCGCCCTCTTCACCTTCAAGTTCCTCTTCTTCGAGTCCGAGAATTTCAGCAAGGCCACCCTTCGGCGGACGGACTACGGCGATGGTACGGTAGGACGCCCGCAGAGGCGTGATGCCCTCCAGATCAATCGCTTCCACATCAATGGTGCCACCGATGTTGAGGTGGGATATGTCAAGGACAATTTCAGCGGGGATGTCTTTGGGCAGACACTGAACCTGAATCCTGCGCAGGGGCTGATAGAGACGTCCACCTTCGGTCACGCCCTGGGGGGTACCGCTGAGGCGGATCGGTATGGTGATGGTCACAGGTGTTTTTTCTTCCAGGGCAAACAGATCGACATGAAGCGGCCTGTCCGTCACAGGATGATATTCCACCGACTGAAGCAGGGTATGGTACTCTTTCCCTTCGTGAACCAGTTTGATAATGGTGGTTTTGTTGGACGCAAGCACTTTTTCAAGCTCCAGCTCCGGAATGGTGACGTGAAGGTTGCCGTCGAGTTTCGGGCCATAGGCAACTGCAGGCACCTTGAAGTCGTTTCGCAAGTTTTTCAGTGCAGATTTGCCCTTCGGGCGTTCGGTTCCTTCTACAGTTACGATATTGGGTTTTTCCATGATTCAGAAAACACTTAAGGGTTAGTCATCAAACAAGGTACTAATCGAATCGTCGGTATAAATCCGGCGAATGGATTCGGCAAACAGGCCCGCAACACTGAGGACCCTGATTTTTTCCGATGGTTTTTTAAGAGGGACGGTATCGGTGACCAGAAACCGGTCTATCGGGGAATCCTCAATCCGCTGATATGCCGGTCCCGAAAGTATCGGGTGGGTGCTGGATGCCATGATTTTTCCGGCACCGCGCTCCTTGAGGGCCACGGCAGCATTGGTTATCGTTCCCGCAGTATCGATAAGGTCATCCACCAGCAAAATGTTTTTATTGTTCACTTCACCGATGATGTTCATCACTTCTGCCACATTTTGAGAGGGACGCCGCTTGTCCACAAATGCCAGTCCGGCATGCAAACGCTTGGAATAGGAACGGGCCATTTTGAGACTGCCGACATCCGGTGCAACAACAACCAGATCCTCAATGGGATTGCTGTTGAAGTATTCGACAAATATGGAGCTGGCATACAAATGGTCCAGCGGAATGTCAAAAAAGCCCTGGATCTGAGGTGCGTGCAGGTCCATGGTGAGCACGCGGTCGGCACCCGCCTCGGACAACAGATTGGCAAACAGCTTGGAAGCGATGGATACGCGGGGCTGGTCCTTGCGGTCCTGGCGTGCATACCCGAAATAGGGAATGACCGCGGTTACACGGTCGGCCGAAGCTCGCTTGGCGGCATCAATCAACAGCAGAAGCTCAATGATATTGTCGCCCGGAGGCGGCGTGGACTGTACAATGAAGACGTCCGCACCACGGATGCTCTGCTGATATTTCACATACAACTCACCGTCTGAAAAAGACTTGATCGTGACCGCTCCCAGCTTGGTTCCGTATTTTTCGGCAATGGCACGTGATAGCGCCAGGTTACTCCTGCCGGCAAATATGGCTAGTGGCTTGTCCAAGATGGATACACAACGGCTTTAGACGGTGAATACTAAAAAAGGATGGAACCTGAGAGGTCATCCTTTTCATTCTGAAGTACGGAAACCGGGTAGTGACAGTTGCCCGGGGAGGATTCGAACCCCCACATACAGGACCAAAACCTGCTGTCCTACCCTTAGACGACCGGGCAATTACTTCTGTTTTATAACAGACTCCAAAGTTATGGAATGTTGTGTTTTTAGTCAAGTCTGGACGAAGTACTTCATGATATTGCATTCATAGCACTTCTTTCTACTGCAAAAATATTTAAAATGATACAATATCGCCAGCCGTTCGAAGTGTTTTCCGGGTGGAAATCCGCCGTTTTGAAGTATTTTTTTGACATTTTCCGGCAGAGGAATGCGTTGTGTGTCCCAAAGGTCCAGAGCCTGCCGGATCAGATGCCTGTGATGGAGCCAGCGACCCAGCAGGTATACTGATGGAATAATAACATTGGAAAACAGGATATCCCTTCGCTGTTTTCCGGGGGCTGTGTAAACTTCCGAGGCGCAGATCTTTTTCCAGAGCTCTGCAGCGGGTTGTTCCCACCAGGCGGATACGGGATAACGGTGCAACCGGATACTCATTTCAACAGCCTGCGGTATGCGGACTTCCGGCCGGTTTGCGGGACGCGATGCACTGAAGTCCCAATCCGTTCGATTCAGGGTTCCGGCGCGACCCTGGACCAGGCCCGCATCCACAAGTAATTGATCGCTTGTTTTCCGGATTTTCTTGTGGATACGTTTCGTGGCGAGCGAATGAAGTGCCTCACCTGATTCCTGTCGCTGCAACTTCTCCAGAAAAATTCCGGCAATGGACAGCATGGGTTCCTGGTTTTTATGGTACCCCAAACCCTGGAAAATGCCACGGATCAGCATGGCCTGCCAACCGGCAGAGATCGGTGTTTCAGCCGGAAAAAGGTCGCGCATACGGTTCAGCCGGTGGCGCAGGTAGTTTTTGTCCCATTGTCGCATGATGTTGCCGAATGTCCGTGAGGGCATTTCCGGAACCAGTCCGGCACAGGGAAGCGATACGGGGCGATGCCATTTGCGCCAGAGCATTGAGAGGGATGGCGGCAGGCAGGACCGCAACTCAAGTGTCGGTACCCGGTGACCGTCGGATGCGGCGACATTGCGTTTGTGCCGGTCATCATGGACCACCACATGAAGGATGACCCGCTCGTAGCGGGAATCCCGCTGATGCCCATGCCGGTACCACTCCGATGCCGCTTTGTGAAGTTCCACATCCCCGCAAAACAGGATACCGTCCAGCCGTATCCGGGAATAACGATAATCGGCCCCGTCTCCATCGTTGCGATAGCCTGGATGGATGACGCGGACCGGCTTCCCGCAGGTGGTCTGCAGGCCATTCCGGGAAAAATGCAGGTTTTGCCAGAGAAAATGGAAGAAATCCTCACGAATAATATCCATCAATATTCTTACTTGTTATATTATATAACTTTTGTGTACATTAGAATTGGTAAATAATCTGTTAAAACTCCGGTATATACTGGATTTGTTACGAATGAAATCATTACAAAACATTTCACTCCTTTTTGTTGCAATGCTGCTGGCGGCGTTGCCGGTAATGGCACAGACTCATGACAATCTTGAGAACTTCAGTGCCAGGGAGGATGGGGTTCATACTGTCGTCATAGAATGGGAAGTGCGCGATGTCAACCTGCTTGCTGACCAGATGCTTGAGCGAAGTGTTACCGGCAGTTCCAGCGATTTTCAAAATTTCAACATGTCCGCCTGTATTCAGAACGGAAACAGGTTCCAGTGCACTGACAAAGACCTGTACAAGGGATCATCGGAAGAGACGGCTGCCACAGGCAGTGTGTCCTACAGGCTGCGTGTTACTCATCCTGATGGCAGCCCGCACATCTATTTCCAGGCCACGGTCGAGTACACAACAAATGCCGTTCGCCGGACCTGGGGAGACATAAAATCCATGTTTCAATAAGTGACCGTGTCTGAAACCTATGCAAACAGGCACCTTTTGATGAGCCCGGCCCGCATCGAACGGACCATCACGCGAATTGCCTACCAGATATTTGAAGACACCCGGGGGTCCGATCAGCTACTTATTCTGGGAATCCA
>SKYY01000145.1 GCA_007127665.1 Balneolales bacterium
ACCTGGCGCGTGAGAAGAATCTTCTGCAGGTTTCCGATACCGGTTTTCTCGAACCCATTGTGGAAGAGGTTCTTCAGAACAATCCCGAAGAGGTGCAGCGCTATCTGGGTGGAAAGCAGGGGCTCATTGGCTTTTTCATCGGGCAGATCATGAAAAAATCGCAAGGCAAGGCGAATCCGGGAATGGTCCGGGAGCTTGTTCAGAAGAAAATCACGGAATTTGAATAATATGGTGGACAGAAACACACTTTTCAACACTTGCAATCGTCGCCTTTCCGGCCTGCTCTCCGGACTCCCATTCGGCCTGCTCTCCGGACGCCCATTCGGTCTGCTCTCCGGACGCCCATCCGGCTGGTTGCCTGTTCTGCTACTGCTCGGACTGGCTTTCGGACTATCCGGATGCGGCAGCTGCAGCCGGGAGGATCCGCAGCCAACGGAAGACAGAACCAGGATTTCCGGCAAGATTACTCTTGACGAGACATTTACTCCGATGCCCGACGATACGCTCGGGCTGGAGGGGACACGTGTTCTGGTAGTCGATCTTGCCGGCCGGCCGGACACGCTGTTTCATGCCGGGACCGACACGCTGGGGAGCTTTGACGGTGAGGCCGTATTCCCGCGTCAGGGAGCCTATGCGCTCCGGTTGTACCGGAGTGAACGACGCATGGCAGACACCACGCTACTTCTGGCGGCTCAGGACACGGTCCGCATAGAGGGCTCACTGCCCCGATTCTCCGGGTTTACCCGTTTCCACAGTGATGAGAGCGAGGCGATGCGAACACTTAACCGGCTGGAGCGGCAGTATAACCGTATCATGCAGATTGCCGCAGCCGGTGGCATTGCCAGGGACACCATCCCCCATGTCCTCGATAACTGGAGTTCTATTTACTGGGAGGTATTCGAAAACTGGCCCGGTACCATTGCTTCACGTGTTGCAACCCTTGAATCGATGCGCATGCTCGAAGGCCGCAACGATGAACTCATGATGCATCGGCTCCGGGAATACGGTGACCACGAAGATATTCGTCAGCTTGCAGCACGTTTTGGCTTCATTTCAATACTGCAGCGAGAGGGGCTGGATGCGGCCATTGCCTGGGCCGATTCACTGGAAGCAGAATCCACTGCGCGCGAAACCAGGCTTCGGATTTCAAAAAACCGGATCGAAGTCTTGTACGACAGCTCCCGTATTGATCAGGCGCGTGCACGTATCCGTGATTACGAAAACCGGTTCGGTGGTGATGCCGAAGCGGATGCCTGGCTCTCGGTCATTCGCTACGATGTGGAACAGCTCTCACCCGGCCTGCCGCTTCCATCTTTTGAGTTGGAAGTGCACGATCCTCCACCGGAATCCGGTGAAGAACAGCTGACCGGGATACATCAGGGAACCAGGACCATGACGCTCGAAGATCTTCGCGGTGGCCATGCGGTGATTGAGGTAGTCTCGCTGGCCGACCGCACATACCAGGCAAACTACCTGCAGCTCTATACCTTGCATCTCATATACCACCAGGATAATATTGAATTTCTCACCATTCCGGTGGAGCGGAGTCCCATTGCTGTAAGGGCCTTTTTTGAAGAACGGGGCCAGGGCTGGCCCGTGGCAAAGGCGGGTGCCTATGCCGAATCCGACCTGGAAGAGCGGTGGAATATCTACGAAATGCCTGTTCGCTTTCTTATCGACAGTGAAGGGCGCATCATCCGCAAATTCCATGGTCACAATATAAATGAACTGCTTGTTGAACTGAACAACATCATAAACGACGGAGATAACTCATGAGAACCATATTGATAGCCGGGAACTGGAAAATGAACATGGGCCCGAAAGAGACAGCTGATTTTTTCGGGCAACTGGATGATGACGCACAAAAGAATATTGAAGGGGTGGATGCGGCCGTTTGCCCTCCCTTTGTATCACTTTCTGCCGCCTTTTCGGCACGCAAATCCGGCAGCGCTGTAAAAATTGGAGCGCAGAACGTTCATTTCGAAGACAATGGCGCCTTCACGGGAGAAATAAGCACTGCGATGCTCAAAGAGCTTGGCTGTGATTTTGTGATCCTGGGCCACTCCGAGCGCCGCGAGTATTTTGGCGAGGATGATGCCGTCGTCAACAAAAAAGTTAAAAAGGCCCTTGCAGAAGGCATCACGCCCATTGTATGTGTCGGCGAAGTGCTTCAGGAGCGCAAAGAAGACCGCCATTTCGATGTGGTGAAGGGGCAGACCGCCGGTTCCCTGGACGGGCTGACCGCTGACGATCTCACGAAAATCGTCATTGCCTACGAACCGGTCTGGGCCATCGGTACCGGTGAAACCGCAACCCCGGAGCAGGCGCAGGAAATGCACGCCTTCATCCGCGAGCAGCTTTCGCAACTTTTCAGTGAAGAAGCCGCTGCCACGGTACGCATCCTCTACGGTGGCAGTATGAAGCCCGGAAATGCCGATGAGCTGCTCAGGCAACCGGATGTGGACGGCGGACTTATTGGCGGTGCTAGCCTGAAACCGGCCGATTTCAGCCAGCTTGTGGACATAGCTGCCGGACAAAAATAACCTCACTGCAAAGCAATGGCTCCATATAATGTACTTATTCTCGGATCGGGTGGAAGGGAACACGCGCTGGCGTGGTCCCTGAACCGGTCGCCGCTTCTGGGTAAACTCTATATCTCACCGGGGAATCCCGGTACGGCGGCATATGGTGAAAATGTGGAAATTGCTGCAAGAGCCGGCACGTTATCCGGTTCTGATCCCGGCTCTCAGCAAGGAACCGGCCCGAAATCTGTAACCGGCCCGCGATCAGAAACCGACTCGCAATCCGAAGCTGATTCACGTTCCGAACCAGGCCCGGCTCCGCAAACCGGCACCGGCCCGCAAACCGAAACCGATTCATGGTTCGACGCGGTAGCGGAATTTATCCGTGAAAAAGACATTGCACTTACGGTGGTCGGACCGGAGCAGCCTCTGGTCGACGGTATCACCGACTATCTGGAAGCGCGCGGACACAAGGTCTTTGGTCCGTCCAAAGCGGCTGCACGCCTTGAGGGCAGCAAAACATTTGCCAAGTGGCTGATGCACAAATACCGGATCCCGACGGCAGAATCCATAGAATTCAACGGTGATACGGCTTTGGATGACCTCGAAGGCTGGCTCAGTGCCGAAAACCAGACCTGGCCGGTTGTGATCAAGGCCGACGGCCTCGCTGCCGGCAAAGGTGTCTTTATCAGTCGTGACCGTGCGGAGTCTCTGGACCACCTCAACCGGATTCGGGAAGATGCCGCGTTGCGAAAGGCCGCCCGCAAGATAATCGTTGAAGAGTTCATGCAAGGAGAAGAGGCCTCGGTTTTCGCCATTACAGATGGACGCAATGCGCATTTGCTGCTCTCGGCCCAGGACCACAAACGAATCGGAGAAGGGGACACGGGACTGAATACCGGTGGAATGGGTGCCTACGGACCGGCACCGGTCATCGATGAGCAGATGTTGCGACTTGTTGAGGATACCATTTTGTATCCTACCCTTGGTGCCATGCAACTGGAAGGCCATGCCTACCGGGGCGTTCTTTACCTTGGCCTGATGATCACGGATGAGGGGCCCAAAGTGGTCGAGTACAACTGTCGCTTCGGGGATCCGGAGTGCCAGGTGCTGTTGCCCGCCATGGAATCCGACCTGTTGGAGTTGATGCTTGCTGCCGTGAACTTTGAGCTTGAAAAAACCGAGGTGGTCATGTCAAATGAGCACTACTGCTGCGTGGTCATGGCATCCGGCGGATATCCGGAAGCGTATGCCAAAGGCAAGGAGATTTCCGGACTGGATAAGATTTCTGATGAAGCACTGGTGTTTCACAGCGGCACACGCACCGCTGATGGCAAACTGCTGAGTAATGGCGGGCGCGTCCTCGGTGTGGTGGCAAGCGGCCAGGATCTGAAAACGGCCATTGACAACTGCTATCGCGAAGTCGAAAAAATCTCGTTTGAAAACGCATACTTTCGTCGCGATATCGGCGCCAAAGGCCTTAAACGATCAT
>SKYY01000108.1 GCA_007127665.1 Balneolales bacterium
CATTTCATCTGTTTAAAAATTTAGATTTATATGGTCAGAATGAATTCACATGACAGGATTTAATCATCCTCCTGTGTGTCACCCGGAGGCTGTCATGTTCATTTCATCATACAAGAAAATATGTGTAAGTTTGGGGTTTATGAAAGAAAGCACAAATTACGAATTCTACACCAGAACCGTTTACTCAAATGCAACCCAATCCACCACTGAGCATATTGCCTGTTGATTCTGACCGCTTGCTTGCCATTGCGCAGAAATGGGGAACACCAACCTATGTATACGTTGAATCACTGATACGTCAACGTTGCCAGAAGCTGAAGAGTCTCTTTCCTGACCTCCCGGTATCCTGGCTCTATGCGGTCAAAGCGAATGACAACCCACATATTATACGTATCATTTCCGGAGAGGGCTTTGGGTTCGATACGGTAAGCTATGAAGAAGTGCTGTTGTGCCTGAAGCTGGGGACGGATCCGAAGGATATTTTCTATACGGAAAACAACATGACAGACGCGGAGATGCACGGGGCGGCAAAAGCAGGGGTAATCCTGAACGTCGGATCGCTTGGCAGGCTCAGGTCATTTTGCGAAGCCTACCCCGGATCGGAATGCAGCATTCGTGTCAAACCGGATATAAGTGACGGTCATCATGCCAAAGTTGATACAGGGAACCAGGATAGCAAGTTCGGTATCCGGCTGGACCTGATACCTGAAGCGACTCGCATCGCTGCTGATTTCGGTGTCAGGATCCGTGGAATCCACGCCCATATTGGAAGCGGTATTCAGGAGCCCGAAAATATTCTGGCGGAAATCGAGGTGCTGCTGAAATCATCTGCCGGCCTTCAGGACCTGGCTTTCATTAACTTTGGAGGAGGGATACCGATTCCTTACCGGCATGATGAAGCGCCATTTGATCTTGACCGTTTTGCCGATCTGGCTTCCGGACGCCTGAAGGCATTTATTGCCACAACTGAAAAACCTGTCACCTTTTTCTTTGAACCCGGAAGATGGGTTGTGGGTCCGGCCGGCATTCTTCTCACCCAGGTGAATACAGTCAAGGATCAGGGACGCAAGGTATTCCTCGGAACAGACACGGGATTCAACCATCTGCTTCGCCCGGCTCTGTATGATGCCTATCACGAGGTTGTAAATATCAGTGAGCATACCGGTAAAACATCCCGGACTTATCATATTGCGGGAAACATCTGTGAAAGCGGTGACATGCTGGGATTGGACAGGGCCTTGCCGGAGAGCAGTCCGGGCGATTATCTGGCCATTTGCGATACCGGAGCTTACGGAATGACCATGGCTTCCCAGTATAACAGAAGGGCACTTCCGGCGGAGGTGCTTATTACTTCGAAAGGTTACCACAAAACGATTCGCAAAAGAAAAACACCCGAGGAGACCGTAAAGGACCTGTTCAAAGAAACGGGTTTGACCGCCGCTCTAAAAAGCGAAACTCCATGATTGATCTGAGAAGTGACACGGTTACCTGTCCAACCGATGGTATGTGGAGTGCCATGCACAAGGCCGCCGTCGGCGATGATGTGTTTGGTGAGGATCCCGGACTCATTGCACTGGAAGAGAAAGTGGCGGACCTTTTCGGGATGGAAAAAGGGGTGTTTGTACCCAGTGGGACAATGGGCAACCAGATTGGCCTGAAAGTGCATACGCAACCGGCCGACGAAGTAATCATCGATGAAAACGCCCATATCTTTCACTCGGAGGGTGCCGCTGGTGGACTCATTTCCGGGATTCAGCTGCGTCCACTTCCCGGTGACCGTGGCGTTCTGAACACCAGGCTGGTCCGGCCGGCTATCCGAAGCCGAAACGACTGGGATCCGCGTACCCGCGTTGTTGCACTGGAAAACACATCCAACAAGGGTGGGGGCACTTGCTACCCTTTTCATGTGATGCAGGATCTGTATCAGCTTGCCGGAGAAGAGGGGCTCGCCTTGCATCTGGATGGGGCAAGGATCTGGAATGCCGCCGTAGCTACCGGGACAGCTCTTCGGGATTTTGGAGCGGTTTGCGATACCATTTCTGTATGTTTCAGCAAGGGACTGGGTGCGCCGGTCGGATCCATGCTGCTTGGCAGGGAGGATGTGATCAAAAAAGCCCGGCGTTTCCGCAAGATTCTTGGAGGAGGAATGAGGCAGGCGGGAATGCTTGCAGCAGCAGCATCCTATGCCCTGGATCATCATTTAGAGAAACTGGAGGATGATCACAGAAAGGCAAAGAAGCTGGCGGAAGCCGTGGCCGGCTCAACATGTTTCCATATCGATCCCGAACATGTCGAAACCAATATCGTGCTCTTCAGGGTGACCAAAGGCACTGTCGATGATGCACTTGCGTGGTTGGATAGCAAGGGTGTTGCCATGATCCCTTTTGGTGATGACACCATTCGGGCCACCCTCCACTTTCAGATCAGCGATCAGGAGCTCGAAACGGCTCTCAGAGCTGTGGAGAGTTATCAGGGAAAGCGGTCCCTCAGCCAGTGAACCTTTTTCAATTTGCCATACATTACAAGCGACTCATCTTTTTCGGTTTTGCGCTGACCTTTTTTTCGAGTTTCGGCCAGACCTTCCTTGTATCGCTTTTCGTGCCCGGGTTTCTGGAGTCTTTTGGCATTACCAATGCCTACTTCGGCTCATTGTACTCAGCAGCAACACTCGGCAGCGCTTTTATCCTGGCTTGGGCAGGAGCTCTAATCGACAGGGTATCACTAAAAAAATACGCGCTCCTAATCACCGGTGGATACGTTGCCGGCATATGGATCGTGGCGTCTTCGCAATGGATATGGATGCTGTTTATTGGTCTGCTCGGAATACGGTTGTTTGGCCAGGGACTGATCGGGCATACGGCTCATACCACCATGGGACGCTATTTTATTACTACCCGGGGCCGGGCTCTTAGTTTGACCAATCTCGGTTTCTCATTTGGGGAGGCTGTGCTGCCTATAACCATTACCGCACTGATAGGTGCGGTCGGATGGCGTATGGGCTGGACCTCGATCAGTTTCTTTGTATTGCTGCTTCTTCCGGCTATTATTGTTTATACCCTTGGACGCGACCCCGGTGACCACGGCGAATATGTGTCGCGTTCGGGAAACGACAGGGCTCAACAGGATACGGGGCGTCACTGGCGTCGCCGCCTTGTGCTGAGGGATACGCGTTTTTACCTGCTGCTTCCCGGAGCTATGGCTGCGCCATTTCTGCTGACCGGTTTTTTTCTGTACCAGACTCAGCTGGCGGAATTCAAGGGCTGGGACATGGAGATCATGGCAACAGCTTTTATCGCTTTTGCCGTATCAAAATCGGCCTCGTCCCTTATTACCGGTTCTTTGATTGACCGTTTTACGGCCTGCCGGGTTTTTCCTTTCTTCCTGATTCCCCTGTTTGCAGGATTTGGTTCCTTGCTGATGTCAGCGGAACCTGTGACAGTCTACATCTACATGTTTCTGGCTGGAATTTCCATGGGAGCGGCTTTCACTATCAATACCGCCCTTTACGTTGAGTTATACGGCACGGCCAATCTTGGAACCATCCGAAGCATGATGACCATGTTCATGGTGATCAGCACGGCCATAAGCCCTGTCCTTTTTGGTTTTCTACTTGATGCCGGGCATTCTTTCGATCTGATCATCAAAGGTGCCATGGCTTTCGTGATATTATCCGTTTTACTTGGTATTTTCATATTCCGGTCAGCCGTAGAAAACACCCATTAACATCCTTATATGAGCAAGCAAGAACTGATACTTTCCGGCAAGGCTTCATTCTATCTGGAAGTGCCATACCGTCTTTACCGCACTGCAAGCGAAGGCATACAGCCGCTTTATGTGTATTTGCATGAAACCGGTGAAAACCTGGCCGAACTCGAAAAAAAGACAGAACCGCTTATGGCTCTCCCTGGTCATCATTTGCTGATCCAGGCACCGTACCCCGATGTCCTGCCTGAAGGTGAGGACCGCAATTATTACTGGATTCCGAATTATAAAG
>SKYY01000194.1 GCA_007127665.1 Balneolales bacterium
ACCATAATCCCCTGACACAGAGTACCGGTCAGGCGGCAAACAGAAACACAGGATATCTAAATGACCGATGAAGTAAAGAAAGACCTCGAAAAAGAAGAACAGACAGAACAGGCGGCAGCTGCAGCAAAGGAAGAAGAGGTAAAAGAGCAGGCCGCTGAAGAAACAACCCCGGAGGAAGCGGCAACAGAAAAATCCCCGGAAAAAGAAGTTTCGCATAGCGAAGCCACAAAAGAGGAGGCCGGAGAGGAATCCATCCGGGAGGAACCCCTGCAAGAGGAAACCCCGGCAGAGCAGCCCGCAGAGGGAGAAGCTTCAGCGGAAGAAGAGGAATCCGCAGAAGAGAAGTCCGGCGATGAGCAGCCTGTGGAAGAGCAGCCTGCAGCAGAGCAGCCTGTGGAAGAGCAGCCTGCAGCAGAGCAGCCTGTGGAAGAGCCGAAAGAAGAAGAATTCAAGCTCCCCTCATTTACCGGCGAAGTAGGTGACAAAGTTTACAAAATGGAAGAACTCGAAGAGGCTTCCGAAGAGTATGAGGATGACCATTTCAATCAGATGGTCAAAATGTATGAGGGAACCCTGACCGCGTTTTCGGAAAAAGAGATCGTCACCGGCCGCGTGCTCTCGATGGATGAGAAATATGTTATTGTGGATATCGGATTCAAGTCCGAGGGGATTGTCCCGTTGAACGAATTCAAGAACCCGGATCAGCTTGAAATCGGCGACGAAGTCGAAGTGTTTCTCGACAAAGTGGAAGATCGTGACGGACAGCTTGTCCTTTCCCGTCGCAAAGCCGATTCGCTTCGCGTATGGCAGGATATTGAAGAAGCGCATACCTCCGAGAAAATCATTGAAGGTTACATCAAGCGCCGGATCAAGGGCGGAATGGTTGTGGATATCAACGGTATAGACGCGTTCCTTCCCGGTTCGCAGATTGATGTACGACCGGTTCGCGACTTTGATGCCTATGTCGGAAAGACCATGGAATTCATGGTAGTCAAACTCAACATGTCCAGCGAAAACGTGGTTGTATCACACCGTGCGCTCGTTGAATCCGATCTGGAAGAGCAGCGCGAGCAGATCCTGGCAAGCATGGAGCCCGGACAGATTCTCGAGGGTGTGGTCAAGAACATCACCGACTTCGGTGTCTTTATCGACCTTGGCGGAGTGGACGGACTTCTTCACATCACCGACCTTTCGTGGGGACGTGTGGAACATCCCTCAGAGATCGTCCGTCTGGACCAGCGCCTGAACGTGGTTGTTCTGGAATTCGACGAGGAGCGTAAGCGGATTTCGCTTGGGCTCAAGCAGCTCCAGCCGCATCCGTGGGACGAAATCGACGGGAAGTACCCCGAAAAAATCCAGGTCCAGGGCAAAGTGGTCTCCATTGCGGATTACGGCGCCTTTATCGAACTGGAGAAAGGGGTGGAAGGACTGGTACACATCAGTGAAATGTCATGGACGCAGCATATAAAGCATCCTTCCCAACTGGTAGAGAAAAACCAGGTGATCGAATGTGTGGTGCTGAACATCAACAAGGACGAGCGCAAGGTCTCGCTTGGTGTCAAGCAGCTTCAATCGGATCCGTGGGAGGACCTTCTGGAACGTTATCCGGTCGGTTCGAAGCACAAGGGTGTGGTCCGCAACCTCACCAATTTCGGAGTGTTTGTGGAACTTGAGCCCGGAATTGACGGTCTCGTGCACATTTCGGACATGAGCTGGACCGACAAGGTGAACCATCCCAGTGAAGTGGTCAACAAGGGTGATGAACTGGAGGTTGTTATCCTTTCCATTGATTTCGACAACCGCAGGATATCGCTCGGCCATAAGCAGATTGAGGATAATCCATGGGAGAAATACGCTGAGGAATACTCCGTTGGAAATGAAACGGATGCTGTTGTCAGCCGTGTAACAGACAAAGGCGTCTTTGCCAAACTTCCGCTGGGTGCTGAAGCATTCATGCCCGGTCGAGAGGCTGAGCACGGGGGTAACCTTCCTGAATCGTACAAAGAGGGCGACGAACTGAAAGTCGTTGTCACCGAGTTTGATGAGAACAGCAAGAGCATAATCATCAGCCAGAACAAAATCGGCAAGATGGACAGCAAGAAGAAACAAGTGGCTGCCAAGAAGAAAGAACAGCAGGCTGCCTCTGCCACATCGGGTGCCTTGACGCTCGGTGAGATGTCCGGATTGCAGGATCTGAAGGAAAAGCTTCAGAAAAAGGAAAGCGATCAGATTCAGGTCAAAGAGAAAGATCAAAAGAAGGATGACAAGAAAAAAAGCGAAGATAACAAAGAAAACAAGGAAAGCTGATATTCATCGTTGTATTTGTTGTTGATGGTTACTATAAAAGGAGGTATGACACCCATCATACCTCCTTTTTCAATACTATAGCCAGGTTATTTATTTGTAACGGGTTATATATTTTCGCCGGATTTTTTTCAGGATTAATAAGTACAGCTACCTATGAATCTAAAAATGCCGGAAGCCGCATCGGCATCCGAGACCCTGGAGTTTCTGAAGACAAACTTGCGGGATATTGTTCCCGAAACCGAACTGGTCTATAAAGCCGAAATCGCATACGAGATCAACCGGCTCAAGAAAGAGAAAAACGCAGTTATTCTCGGACATAATTATATGGAGCCGGCTCTGTTTTACAGTATACCCGATCATGTGGGGGATTCTCTTGGCCTTGCCCGGATCGCTGCCGAAACCGAAGCTGACCGCATCGTGTTTTGCGGTGTACGCTTCATGGCAGAAACCGCCAAAATCCTGAACCCTGATCGCATGGTGCTGCTTCCTGCAAGGGTGGCCGGTTGTTCACTGGCCGCAAGCATCACCGCCCAGGATGTGCGGGACCTGAAAGCGCGATATCCCGGTATTCCGGTAGTCACCTATATCAATACCTACGCTGATGTGAAGGCAGAAACAGATGTTTGCTGCACATCAAGCAATGCCGCAGATATCGTGCGCAAGCTGGACACGAATTCGGTGATTTGTCTTCCTGATGAATTCCTGGCAAAAAATATTGCCCGGGAGACCGGTAAAAACGTAATCTATCCCGGCAGTGACCGCACCGGAAAGGATGACATGGTTATCTGGGACGGGCGCTGTGAAGTGCACGACAAATTTACCGTCGAGGATATCCGCAATGCAAGAAGCCAGTTTCCCGATACCGTGGTTGTGGCTCACCCGGAATGTCCGCCTGAAGTCGTGGAAGCTGCCGACTACAGCGGATCCACAACGGCAATGACGCGATTCGTGAGGGAATCCAAGGCCAAACGATTCCTGATATTGACCGAATGCGCCATGGGGGACAATATTGCCGCTGAAAACCCGGACAAGGAGATGCTGAGAATGTGCAGCATCCGCTGCCCCCATATGAATGAAATAACTCTGGAAGATACGCTGAACTGCCTTCGGGAAGATATTTACCAGATTGAAGTGCCCGAGGAGATCCGCCTGAAAGCAAAGCGTTCCCTGGACAGGATGCTGGAACTGAGCTGAATTAAGCGGGCGTGACGGGGGCGTGGACGAGCCGTTTCTCCTGACAGCCCATTTCTCATGGCTTGAGATTGGGTTCTGCATCTTGCCATTTGTATCATACTTCTATAAAAAAAGCCTTCCACGTCATGGTGAAAGGCTTTTTTTATGCTTTTAGCTGCGCACCGGCACAGATATAAAAAAGATTGCCGAATTATTTCTCTTTGTAGAAAAACACTTTTCCATTAACGGTGTCTTTGCCACTTTTTATTTTTGCACCAGTTTCCCTGTTGTATGTGTATACAACATTTCTCATGGAGTTAAGTTCTTTATCATTGGAGAAAGTTACTTCCAAAGCATCTCCACCTGGTTCAAGCTTGTTTAATGACTCAATCAAAGGTCTGAACTTTGAAGAACTTTTTTTGGTAATACGTACATCTGATCGAGGGACAAATTTAAGTTTCATTGCTATTCATATTTGTATTAATAAAAACAGTTTAGACAAATTTAGCTACTTATCTGTATCAATGTCAACGATGTTCTTGTAATAATATTATGGAACCTGAATGTTTTTCAATATGATGTTTATGATATCCTCTGTTTTTACTTCTTCCGCTTCCGCTTCGTATGTAAGTACTATTCTGTGGCGTAGTATGTCATAAGCAACAGCCCGTATATCTTCGGGTGTAACATATGCCCGATGTTGTGTAAATGCATGTGCGCGTGCCGCAAGATTCAGGTAAATTGTCCCCCTTGGCGATGCCCCGTAGTCGATAAGCCCCACAATTTTATTGATGTTAAATTTATCGGGATATCTGGTGGCCATGATAATATTTACAATGTATTGCTCAACTTTTTCATCCATGTAAATTTCATTTAACACTTTTCTGGCATCGATCAAGGTGTAGGGACTCACCACCGGCTTGAGGGTTTTGGGCTTAACGGTTCTTGCCATTCTCCGCATGATCGCCATTTCCTCCTCTTCTGAGGGATAATCAATGTGGATTTTCATCATGAAACGATCCACCTGTGCTTCAGGCAGGGGGTAGGTTCCTTCCTGTTCCACCGGGTTCTGGGTGGCAAGCACAAGAAACGGGTCTTCCAGTGCGAACGTCTCTTCTCCGATAGTGACCTGACGCTCCTGCATGGCTTCCAAAAGAGCACTCTGTACCTTAGCCGGCGAGCGGTTGATCTCATCCGCCAGAATAATATTGGAAAAAACGGGCCCCTTTTTTACAGTAAATTCTCCGGTTTTCTGATTGAAAATAAGCGTTCCGACCAGATCCGCAGGTAACAGGTCCGGCGTGAACTGAATACGCTGAAAACCGGTGTCGATGGCTTTTGCAAGACTGGAAATCGTCAGTGTCTTCGCAAGGCCGGGGACCCCTTCAAGCAAGACATGGCCGTCTGACAACAACCCGATCAGCAAACGATCGATCATACCCCGCTGGCCTATGATCACTTTATCCAGTTCCGCATAAATATCCTTTATAAAATGGCTGGTCTCCCTTATCCGTTCGGTCAGGGCTCGCATATCCGGACTTTTTTTTGTCATCATGTAGACTCTGAATAGGTGAAAAGATTTTTGATTATTGGAAAAAAATCTGAAGTAAAAACAAACTTTTCTTAAATTTCCGCACGAATTTAATAAAAAAAACAGTCACAATTTCACCGGCCTCAGTAAAACCCGGTGCAAGCGTGCCGTTTCGATTTATCCTTATTTCGAATTTCTGCAAACATAGCAGATATAGTTGAAGACGCAAAGTTTTTTAGGTACCTTGTTGCTCATTTTTCACACTGTGCCAAATTCATGGAGACATACCTCTTTATTCTCTTCGCGACACTGGCTGTTGCCGCCGCCATTGGTATGATCAGCAGCCGGGATACGGTAAACAGCGCCCTGTTCCTGGTCCTTAACCTGATATCGGTTGCCGGAATTTTCCTGCTGCTCAAGGCCCAGTTCCTTGCCGTAGTACAGGTGCTGGTATACGGAGGTGCCATCATGGTGCTGTTTCTGTTTGTTATCATGCTCCTCAATCTTTCCGATGAGGAGCAGTTGCTAAGCAGGTTCAGCGTGCGGTATGCCGTTGGCTTTTTCCTGGGAGTCATCGTGCTTTCCCAGCTGCTTTATGCCATAGCAAGTGTAACCGGCACCCTTCCGCAAATCCACCCTGATATGGAACGCGTTGGCACAGTCGAAGCCATTGGCGACACACTCTACACCGTCTACACGCTGCCGGTTCTGGTCACAGCCATACTGCTGACCGCAGCCGTGGTAGGCGCTCTGTTGCTCGCGCAACGTAACATCAGCGGAAAGGGAGATAAATAATGGAAATGGATTGGTATCTCGGTTTATCGGCAGTTTTGTTCACTATAGGGGTTATAGGTGTACTGACGCGGAAAAATGCCATCGTGATCTTCATGTGCGCCGAACTAATGCTCAACTCTGTAAACCTGACACTGGTCTCGTTCAGCGCCCAGCTTGGTGATGTACACGGACAGATACTGGTCTTTTTTGCGCTCTGTGTGGCCGCTGCGGAAGCAGCCGTGGGACTGGCAATCATCATTGCCATATACAGAAACAACCTGACGGTCGATGTGACCAAAATCAACCTGCTTCGATGGTAGCGCACAAGAAAATCATGGTCCACAATAACCAAAACCGGAAATAGATTACATTCATGGACGCATACGTTCATCTCGTACCCTGGATCGTTCTGATACCGTTGGCCGGCTTCCTGTTCAACGGATTGCTCGGACTCGCATCCGGGGCTTTCCGGGAACAGAAGAATCTGATAGGCGGCGTGGCAACCCTGGCCGTCTTCATCCCTTTCCTCCTGGCACTGTGGCTCTTCTTCATGATGTCCGGTGACAGTGAAGCCGTTACCGTCAGCCTGTTCACCTGGATCGAAGCGGGTGATTTCACCACCGATATCGGATACCGTCTTGACCAGCTCTCTCTGCTCATGACTCTTGTGGTGACCGGCGTGGGGGCACTTATCCATTTATACGCCATCGGCTACATGTCCGGCGATGAGGGCTTCTGGAAGTTCTTTGCTTTCATGAACCTGTTCATCTTCGCCATGCTCAACCTGGTGCTGGCCGACAACATGCTCCTGCTTTTTCTCGGATGGGAAGGAGTAGGACTCTGTTCCTATCTTCTCATCGGGTTCTGGTATTCTGACATGGCCAAATCAGATGCCGCAAAAAAGGCATTCCTTTACAACCGTGTTGGTGACTTCGCGTTCCTCATAGCCATGTTCCTTATCTTCCAGACCGTCGGATCTCTTCGTTTTGAGGATATCCTCGCAGGAACCGCGCTCTTCACAACCGACCAGGTATTCCTCATAGGTGCACTCATCCTGATCGGTGCCACGGGAAAAAGCGCTCAGATACCCCTGTTCGTCTGGCTGCCCGATGCCATGGCCGGTCCAACTCCCGTCTCGGCACTCATCCATGCCGCCACCATGGTCACCTCCGGCATCTATGTGATCTCCCGGTTATCGCCGTTTTTCATGCAGTCCCCGGAACTGATGCTCCTTGTGGCCGTTATCGGCGCATTCACGGCGATCATAGCAGCAACCATCGCCCTGACCAAATACGACATCAAGGCCGTCCTGGCCTATTCCACCGTGTCCCAGCTCGGATTCATGTTCCTTGCCCTCGGTTCCGGCGCTTACGTCGCCGCCATGTTCCATGTGGTCACCCACGCGTTCTTCAAAGCCTGCCTCTTTCTTGGCTCCGGCTCCGTGATCCATGCCATGCATCACGTCGAGCACAAATTGCATGATGAAGGCAAGCACGTCCATTTCGACCCTCAGGACATGCGCAACATGGGCGGACTCCGCAAATATCTGCCGGACACCTACAAAACGTTCCTGATTGCCACCATCGCCATTGCCGGCATTCCGCCGCTGGCCGGTTTTTTCTCCAAGGATGAAATCCTTGTGATGACGTTCAACGCCGGAATGGGAACCTACGGCGCTGTCTATATAGGACTCTGGGCCATAGCCCTGATAACCGCCTTCATGACCGCATTCTATATGTTCCGGCTGACCCTGGGGACCTTCCACGGTGAGTTCCGACTGCCTCAAAAAGTAGCCGAAGCCAAGGGTGCCGAAAAACACCTTCACGAAAGCCCCTTCACCATGACCTCCGTCCTCTGGGTGCTGGCCGGTCTATCCATAGTGGGTGGCTTCATCGGGATCCCGAACTTCGTGGTGGCCACATTCACCGGCACGGCCGATGTCAACCTGCTGTCCAACTGGCTCGACAAGACCACGATGGATGCCGAACTGACCCTCAGCAAACTGGTGGAATGGTTTCTGCTTTTCGGATCGGTACTGGTAGCTGCCTTTGGGATTATTTTTGCCTACCGTCTGTATGAAGGCGATCAGCTGGAAGCATCCGATGCCCGCATTTCAGAACGACTGGGCGCCCTCTACCAGGTCTGGACCGAAAAATACAGGATCGATGAGATCTACGAAGGCGGTATCGTTCGTCCGACCGTGCGTTTCTCCGACCGTATCCTCTCTGTTTTCGATATGAAAGGAATCGACGGTTTTGTCAATTTAGTGGCCGCCATAGTCCGCTTTGCCGGCGGCGTTGCCCGCTACTTCCAGACCGGACTTATCCAGTCCTACGCATACGGAATCGTCCTCGGGGTGATCCTGGTCATATTCATGTTGCTGTTCCGATAAACATCACACATTTCCGATGGAATTACTGCTAAATATCGTCATTTATCTGCCGCTTCTCGGAGCCCTGCTCCTGCTGTTCATCAGGCAGGATGATTGGGTGCGATGGACCAGCCTCCTGGTCACTACGGCAACATTCGTACTCTCGATTCCGCTGCTGCTCCAGTTTGATATCACATCCACCGGAACGGCTCAGTACCTTACGGTAGGGGAACCTTTCCTGGGTGACTGGGACGTCAAATACATGGTAGGGCTGGATGGTCTGAGCATGCTCCTTTTCATGCTCACCACGTTTATGGCACCCATTGTCGTGCTATCATCGTGGACCTCCGTCAGGAAACACGTCGCCGGCTTCTACTCCATGCTGCTCATTCTCCAGACCGGATCGCTCGGCGTGTTCGCGGCCCTCGACCTGTTCATGTTCTACATTTTCTTTGAGCTCACGCAGATCCCCATGTTTTTCCTGATCGGCATCTGGGGCGGGGAGGACAGGATCTATGCCACCGTCAAGTTCTTCATCTACACGCTGGTGGGATGGCTTCTGATGCTCGTGGCACTGATCTATGTGGGATTCGCTGCCGGAAACATGGTCAATGACGGGATCTTCACCACCGACTGGCAGCTTCTCACCAGCCCGGAATTCCAGCTCGGACTGGTAGAGCAAACCTGGCTCTTCCTGGCCTTCGGCTTCGCTTTCTGCATCAAGGTGCCGATATTCCCGTTCCACAGCTGGCTTCCCCTTGCGCACACCGAAGCACCCACCGCCGGCTCCGTCGTGCTCGCTGCCATCGCCCTTAAAATGGGAACCTACGCCGTGTTGCGGTACCTCATCCCGCTTTTCCCCAACGCAGCCATCGCATTCGCACCCATGTTCGCCGTGCTCGGCGTCATCGGTATCATCTATGGCGCACTCGTAGCCATGGTGCAAAAGGATGTGAAAAAACTGGTCGCCTATTCCTCCATCAGCCACCTCGGGTTTGTCGTTCTGGGGATGTTCGCATTCAATACAACCGGTGCCCAGGGAGCAATCATCCAGATGGTCAACCACGGCCTCTCCACAGGGGCACTCTTTATCATCGTAGGAATGCTCTACGAGCGCCGGCACAGCCGACTCATCTCCGATTTCGGCGGTGTGGCCAAAATGATGCCCGTACTCACCGTGATGTTCATGATCGCCACGCTGGCATCCATCGGCCTTCCCGGCCTTAACGGGTTCGTCGGGGAATTCCTCATCCTGGTCGGGACATTCAACTCCGAGGTGCTGGGCTCGCCATGGTACGCGGTCCTGGCCGCCCTGGGCGTCATCCTGGCCGCCGCTTACATGCTCTGGATGTTCCAGAGAGTGATGTTCGGTCCGGTTACCCATGAAGAAAACAAAAAGCTCACGGATATCAATGCGCGTGAAATCGGACTGCTCGTACCCATTATGATTTTTATCGTGTGGATTGGGATCCGTCCAACAGACTTTACCAGATACTCCGAAGCGCAGGTCACATGGATGCTCGAGGATACCCAAACCAGGGCCGAAACGATTGCCGGCAATGCCGCCGGGGAACAATTGCCGTCATGGGCCCTGAAGCTTTACGACGTCACCCCGCATATGGCAGCCTCCATGGAACCGGTTAACGAAACAAAAGCCACAACTACGGCAAAATCAAAAGAGGAATCACTATGAAAGCACTCCAGCCAGCAGAAATCGAAAAAGAACTTCAGTCTCTTGACGGATGGAACGTTGAGGGGGATAAACTCACCAAGCAGTTTACTTTCGCCGACTTCCGTGAAGCAATGGCTTTTATGGTACGCGTCGCTTTTGAAGCCGAAGAACAGGCCCATCATCCTGAGTTCTTCAACGTCTACAAAGACGTGAGGATACAGCTGGCCACACACGATGCCGGAGGAAAAATCACCACGAAAGATTTCGCACTGGCAAAACGTATCGACGCCATCTAATCGAACGTATCGACGTTATCTAACCGACATTCATGGAATCAGCAAACGAATTATTGACCATTTTACCCCTGATCATCATCGGTGCGGCGGGACTTTTCGTGATGATGCTCGATGCTTTTACGGGAAGCGCCAGGCTGGCGTTCGTGTCCACCGTCCTCTTTTCAGCCGCCGCGCTGGCCGTAGCGGTCACCGACCTGTTCGGACCCACGGGGGAGTCGTTTTACGACCTGATCACCTACGGCGGGACTGCCGCTTTCGGCATGGTTCTGGTGATGATGGGAACCCTTTTTTCCGTAATCCTTAGCCGGGATTATCTGGAAAAAACCGGTGGGCATATCGCCGAGGTCTATTCCATGATCCTTTTTGCGGCCTTCGGGATGCTGCTCCTGGTCGCATCCAACAACCTGGTCACGGTTTTCCTGGGCATCGAAACCATGTCCATCTCACTGTATGTTTTGGCCGGACTGGTCAAGAATGAGAAGAAGTCGGTAGAAGCTGCGCTCAAGTATTTCCTGCTCGGGGCTTTCGCGACCGGTTTCCTGCTCTACGGCATTGCATTGCTCTATGGCGCATCCGGCTCCACCTTCCTGGTGGATATTGCCGCAACCGAGGAAAAGGGGATGATCTACTGGGCCGGTGTCGGGCTCCTTCTGGTTGGATTTTTCTTCAAGATTTCGGCCGTACCGTTTCATATGTGGACCCCGGATGTCTATCAGGGAGCACCCACGACCATCACCGCATTTATGGCGACGGCATCCAAGGCAGCCGCATTTGTCGCTTTCATCCTGGTGCTCAGCCGCGCCCTGCCCGATGCACGGTCCGAATGGAGTGATGTGATCTGGCTGTTCGCCCTGCTGACCATGGTGATCGGAAACATCCTTGCACTGGTCCAGGACAATGTGAAGCGCATGCTGGCCTATTCCAGCATTGCCCATGCCGGTTATATCATGATCGGCCTTGCAGCGGGAACGGGAGCCGCATACAGCGCCGTGCTCTTCTACCTGTTTGCCTACACCCTCATGAATATCGGCGCTTTCGGCATCGTTGCCTATTACGAATGGCACAAGGGATACGATTTTACCGATATCAACAACTATTCGGGCCTCGGCTTCCAACAGCCGATCATTGGTGTGCTCATGTCCATTTTCCTCTTTTCTATGGTGGGAATTCCGCCGTTTGCCGGTTTTATCGGCAAATACCGCGTTTTCGCAGCGGCAGTGGACGAAGGGCTGATCGGCCTGGTTATTGTAGGCGTGCTTGCAAGCGCCGCAAGCGTTTACTACTACTTGCGCGTACTCGTGCACATGTACATGAAAGAGAGCGAGAACGACATCACCCTGGTGCGTCCGGGTACCCTCTATATGGCCGTCCTGCTGCTGCTTGCCGCACTGACAATCTATTTCGGTATCAACCCGGGTATACTCACCGATCTGCTTGGCTCGTTCAAAGCCGTTACATATTGAGGGCATGTAATGGCAGGGGATTGTTCTGCAACCGTGCACAGCGCATAATAATTGCAACAGAAGGATAATCTCGTTATATTTGCGCCGCCTGCCGCTGGAAACACCAGCGGCTGTTTACTTTAAAACAACCGAAGGTGACTATGAAAACCAATTTCTATGAAGTAACCTTTATCATCAACCCGGTTCTCGAAGAAGACCAGGTGAAAGAGGTCAAGGAAGGCTTCGAATCCTTTATCAAGGAGCGGGGAGCCGAAATTGATGAAGTGGATGAGTGGGGCATCAAGCGCCTCGCCTATGAAATCGACGGGAAAAACAGCGGCTATTACGTGAATGCCTATTTTCACGCGCCCGGTGCCATCGTCAGCGATCTGGAGCGGTACTTCAAACTGCAGGAGAACATCCTCAGGAATATCGTCCTCAAGTATGACAACAAGATGCTGAAGCACAGAGAGCTCCAGAAAAAGGGCAAGCTTCCGGTAATATTCAGTGAAACTCCCGAAGTGGAGTAATCGCAACCCACCACCCATTTCAAAAGATTCTGAACATGTTAAAAAATCCCGCACACCCTAAAAAAGGCAACCTCAAGGAGAAAGAGTGTAAATTCTCCAGAGCGGGCGTTGTCTATATCGACTACAAGGATGTCGATACCCTGGAGCGCTTCATCAATGACCAGGGCAAGATCCTTCCCCGTCGCGTAACCGGAACCAGTGCCAAATACCAGCGCCAGCTGGCCCTTGCAGTTAAACGTGCAAGGCACCTCGGTCTGCTTCCATTCGTTGCCGAAAACCTCAGATAATCACCTATCCAGGAGTCAATTATGCAAGTCATATTAAAAGAAGATGTAGAAAAACTGGGACTGGCCGGTGAAGTTGTAGAGGTTAAGGACGGATACGGAAGAAATTACCTCATTCCAACCGGCAAAGCCGTACTCGCCACTCCCGGCGCACGCAAAGCGGTCGAGCAGCAGATGAAAAAGGTGCTGGAACAGCGTCTGGCAAACCTTGACACTGCCAGGGAAACCGCAGAAGCACTTCAGGGAACCAATGTCACCATAGCCGTCAAGGCCGGTGAAGAAGGCAAGATCTTCGGTACGGTAACCAACGTGCAGATCGCCGAGGCTCTCAAGGAGAAAGGCTTCGACATCGACCGGCGTAAAATCCAGATCGACGATGATGTCAAGCAGCTTGGCGAATACACCGCGACCATCAACCTGCATGAAGAGGTCAAAACAAGCCTGACCTTCTGGGTCGTCAAAGCACAGGATTGATTCTTCCGGCAAGACTATTTGCCGTAAAAGCATCGTTTAAAAAGGGAAATGCAGCTGCTGTGTTTCCTTTTTTTTTGGGTAACCAAACCGTCCTTTTGGCAAAACGGATTCTTTTTCTGACCATCGCTTTGTGCCTGTGGGCACAGTCGAATCTGCAGGCACAGATCTCTCTGGAAAGAGAGCGGCTCATAGCGGTGGAAGAGAGTGACTCCGTCCTCACACTGGACCGGTGGATCATCCCCGGCACTTTCAAAGTAGCAGCCGACACCGTGGCATTGCCGGAAGGGGAATGGACCCTCTATCCCGTTAGCGGCCGCTGGAGCTGGGATGTCACGGCCTCTGAACGGTCACGGGTCGACACACTTTACTTCCGCTACCAGTTCCGGCCCCTGGACCTGCCCGCAAGCTTTCAGGCAAGAGAGCTGATCATCCCCGATACCACCGATGTGCGCTTTGAACCGGAGGAAGAGGTCCGGATTACCCGCCGCCCGCTGCGGCAGCAGGACCTGTTCGCCGATACCCGCCTCCAGCGGAGCGGAAGTTTGCGTCGCGGCATTGTCGCCGGAACCAACCAGGACCTCTCCATGGAAAGCGGGCTGCACTTCGAGATCAGCGGCCAGATCACCGATGATATTGAGGTTGTCGCCTCCCTGACCGATCGCAGCACCCCCATCCAGCCCGACGGCACCACCCAGACATTGCGCGAATTTGACCAGGTGTACATTCGCCTGATGCACGAAATGGGCATGATGCAGATGGGGGATATCGACATGCGGCTGGACCAGAGCAGCTTTGCCGTCATTGACCGGCGGCTCCAGGGTGTCGGTCTTCAGGCGGATCTCAACAGGTTCGGCGCTTACGAAGGCTCGGCGGCCGTAGTGCGCGGCCAGTACCGGGAGATGCAATTCACCGGCGAAGACGGCGTGCAAGGCCCGTACCGCCTCACCGGTGCGGAAAACGAACAATTCATCATCGTACTGGCCGGATCGGAACGGGTTTACATCAATGGTGAACGGATGACACGGGGAGAGGAAAACGACTACATCATCGACTACGGCCTGGGTGAAATTACGTTCACATCCAACAGGATCATCACCGACCACTCCCGCATAACCGTCGATTTCCAGTACCTGCGCGACGCCTACACCCGCAGCGTCGTTGCCGCTGAGGCACAGCACGATGATCTGTTCAACAACCGCCTCTCCTTCGGCGTCTCCGCCATCAGGGAAGCGGATAACGTCAACCTCAGCACGCAGCTTTTCCTCAC
>SKYY01000220.1 GCA_007127665.1 Balneolales bacterium
ACCGCCTTCGACGCGCCGATCATGATGTCGATTGTCCCGCTCATCTTCCTGCTCTTTGTGATCCCGGGCATGATCTACGGATTCCTCTCCGGGACGTTCAAAAACTCCAAGGATGCCATCGGCAGCATGAGCAAAGCGATGGGCAGCATGTCGTACTACATTGTGATGGCCTTTTTCTGCGCCCTGTTCATCGACGCGTTCGGCAAATCCAACATCGGGATCCTGATTGCGCTCAAGGGCGCCAACTTCCTTGAGAGCCTGGCCATGCCGGGGGCGCTGACCATCGTGGGCATCATTCTGCTGACGGCCGTGGTGAACCTTCTGGTGGGATCGGCTTCGGCCAAATGGGCGCTTATCAGCCCGATCTTCGTCCCGATGCTCATGGGCATCGGCATCTCGCCCGACCTCACACAGGCCGCCTATCGCGTTGGTGATTCCGTATCCAACATCATTACCCCGCTGCTGCCCTACTTCCCGCTGGTTGTGGTCTTCTGTCAGCGGTACGTGAAGAATACCGGTATCGGGACCCTGGTCTCCATGATGCTTCCGTACTTCTTCATCTTCCTGGTGACATGGACGATCTTCCTGCTGGTCTACTGGTTTATCGGGATACCGCTCGGGCTCCAGTCATCCTATACGTTCCCCTGAGCGTGCACAGGGACGATAACCACATGCTAACTGATTCGGACCGGTTAATCCGGCTTGCCGGTCAGGGCTGGAATGTTTTTGAAGCGGTTTGGTGACGGGTGTTTGACCAGAGCGAATTTCGTATATTCAGTAGCTAATGCACTATCCACTATCTGAGATGAAAAAAATGAACACCGGAAAATTCTTACTGTTTCTTTTCGTGATCACTGCGGGTCTTGGCACCCTGGTATCCTGCGGTAACAGCGAGGAACTTGAACGGCTGCAGCGTACCAATGCTGACCTGCGCAGCCAGAACCGTCAACTTCAACAACAGGTGAACGCATTGAAAGAGAAAGAAGAACAGCTGGCTTTCCTGTCTGCACAAATGCAGGACGTCAAGGCCCGGATCGTCACCAACCACGGTGAAATCGAGGTCGAATTCCTGCCGCAACGGGCCCCCATCCACGCCTTCAACTTCATCACCCGCGCCGAGAGCGGGTTCTACAACGGCACAAAATTCCACCGTGTCATCCCCGGGTTCATGATCCAGGGCGGGGACCCCAACTCAAGTGGCGACGACCGCCGATTATACGGTCAGGGCGGGCCGATCGTGGCCATTCCGCATGAATTCAACCCCACACCACACGAACCGGGCGTGCTCTCCATGGCCCGTACAGCCGACAAAAGGGCTGGAGCGGGGTCACAGTTCTTCATCATGCATGGACACTCTCCAGGCCTGGATAATGAATACACCGTTTTCGGACGGGTTACTTCCGGGATGGATGTGGTAGATGCCATTGCAAACGTCCCGACCAGTCCGCAGTTCCGCGACCAGCCGGTCGACCACGTTGTGATTCAACAGGTGGAAGTCTATCGCTGATATTGCAAACCACAAATCCGGAGATACCCATGCACTGGAAAATGCCTGTTTTGTTACTATTCGGAGTTCTGATGATCATGGGATGCCTGCCAAAGCGTGAGCCGCTGCCGGATGGATTCGACATCCAGGGTCATCGCGGCGCAATGGGGCTTAAACCCGAAAACACCCTGCCCGGCTTTTTCAAGGCGGTTGACCTGGACGTGACAACCATCGAATTCGATCTGGCTGTTTCCGAAGAGCACAAACTGGTCATTTCACACGAACCCTGGTTCCGTGCCAGTATCTGTCTGCAGCCGGACGGTTCGCCGATCCCACAGGACCGCGAGCGCTCTTTCCGGCTGTACGAGATGCCCTATGAGATTATTGAGCAGTTTGATTGCGGTTCACTGCAGCATCCGTCCCATCCCGGACAGGAGACCATGTTTGCGGTCAAGCCACTGATGACCGAAGCGATTGAGGCCATCGATGAGTACGTCCGCTCGCAGGGTTTGCCACCCGTAGGATACAACATCGAGATAAAAAGCGATCCGGCCTGGGACAACATCCTGACTCCTGAACCGGCGGTCTTTGCGCGGCTGCTTTACGAGGAGCTGCTGGCCATGGAAGAACGGCTCGAAACGCCCCTTCTGGACCGCATCTCGGTCCAGTCGTTTGACCCCAGATCGCTGCACGCAATGCGCGATATTGCACCCGCCGTGCCTCTCGTCCTTCTAACTTACATGGAAGGCTCGGTAGACGATCATCTTCAGTTTTTCGGCCTCGAACCTGAAATTTACTCTCCCAACCATGGTCTGGTCACAGCCGAACACGTTCAGAGAGCCCATGAATTGGGGATGCGTATCATACCCTGGACGGTCAACCGCAAGGAGGACATGCGGCGCCTGGTGGAACTCGGTGTTGACGGGCTGATCACCGACTATCCAAACCGCTTCAACGAGCTGTATCATAGAGATTGAAAAACGGGCTGTTTCGTTCCTAAAGAGCAAAATTTTTCATCCCGAAGTGAAAGGACCCCGAACCGGAAACAACCCTGAAGAAAAAAGACCTTATTCCCCGGGCGCCCTGCGCGCGTCAATGAAGGACTTGACTCCAAGAACCAGGTAGCCGATACTCAGCAGCGCCATCAGTGCGCGCACACTGGCAGCTATGATGTTGACCTCATGATTTCCGCCCATCCATGAAATCACATCCAGGATACCCGTAAAGGTTCCGATGATGGCAAGGAGTGCCAGCAACTGGGCCAGGTGCATGGCGATCTTTCTCCGTCCTTCTTTTTCACCAATTACACCGAGGAGATAAAAGACGGCTCCGAAAACCGCAGGAATCAACGCGGTAAAGCTGGCCATTCCGGTGGCAAAATATCCGATGATTCCGATCACAACAAGCAGTATTCCAAGAGTTTTGGTGGTCTGGGTCATAGCAGAGTTTCAAATATGCGATAAGTGAGATGTGAGATGTGATTAACGGGGCCAGGCCCGTACTGGACTTGTCCAGCTATCAGTAACAACCGGATTGTCACCACCATTCACCAAGCGTATCCGGCACGATCTCCCCGGTTGGGGTGATCCGCTCGCCCTCGCGAGGCGGACGAGTGGGGAAATCGCTTAAGGGAATGTTGGGATCCCGGTCATGGGGTACAAAATGGCTGTGGTTCCCGTGCGGCACTTCCCGGTATGGCCTGGAATCAAATACCCCGACAGAGTCGGCTATCACCAAACCGGCAAGCAGCAGAGCAAATATGCCAAAAAAGATGCGAATTTTTTTTCGGGAGAACATGGTAAACAAGGGAGTTGTTGCAAAGGAATCCGGGTGAACCGTGAGAGAACAAACCGATGAAAAACTCTGAATGGCGCAAGTCCCGGAGTAACCCCAGCGGGGCGCTGATCATCAAAGATATCACAATTTGTTCACACCTGACAGACAATTGCTGAAAACAGTTCGCAAACAAGGTCTTCCATCGGAACGATTTCAGGAAAAAATTCTTTGTAGTGATGTGTTTAGAATCTTGCAACTGTCAATCCATCAACGGATTGAAAAAATGCAGCCGGCGTAAAAAATAAAGACCCGATATCCCGCAGACCGTGTACAATTCAATATCAATATCACCCGAAACGCATCTTCCCATACGTAATCTCACGGGACAGATTCGAAAACTGGTGCTGTTTGCCATGATATTTACCGGGATAGCACTGCTCCCCGGAAACGTACACGCCTTTTACAAAAGTGCTGTGCCGTCATTCACCGTCGAAGTCGACACAACTTCCGAGTCCGGCCGCGGTGTGATACGCGGTGTTATCCGGGATGCCGAAGACGGTTCCCCGCTGGAATTTGCAAACGTCCTGGTTGAGGGCACCAATTTCGGCACCAGCGCCGATGAAAACGGCGTCTACGAGCTTAGAAACGTGCCACCGGGCCGGTACAATCTGCGCTTCAGTTTTGTCGG
>SKYY01000087.1 GCA_007127665.1 Balneolales bacterium
CGGAAAAAGTTGACATAACGATTTCAAACCTTTCAATCCTCAAAACAGGTAAAGCGAAAGCAATTCGATTTACCACTCTCGAGGCAATTTGCGAGGCTCTGGATTGTCAGCCTGGCGAAATTTTTGAATACCAAAAAGAGGCATAAGGGCCGGCAAATTTGCAAAATCTGGTTTTTGGCCAATAATTTCGTTCTTAAAACCGCCAGCCGATCAGCACCTGGGGTACGAATACAATGATATCAAAGGGTGACTCCCGGGATTTTTCCACCAGACGCGGCCAGTCGTGCTGCGCCCAGATGGGGTGGCCCAGGCCCGGCATCACGTTGAGTGAAAGATGCGGGGTCAGGTCGAAACGGTACCCGGCCCGGTATTCTATCCACAGCTCGAACCCTTTGTAGGTTTGCCCGTCCACGAACGATTCGAAATGGTTGTAGGCCGGCCACAGTTCCACTTCAACGCTGAGGTTGCGCCAGAGATAATGTCGGTAAGAAAGTATGATGGACCAGGCGTTGCTCTGACCGGCCGGATCCACATCTTTGTTCCTCCAGTTCTGGAAGCCGACTCCGAATCCCAGCTCGCTGTTTCCGGTTAACCGGTACCCGGCCTTGGCCATGTAGATACGGGCTACCGGGGCGGTCAGGCTGGTTTCCACGGACCATTTGCCCTCAGGCTTTGGCGAATGATATGAGATGGTTGTATCCGCAGCGGAAACGTGTTCCGTCTCATCTGTCCATGTAATCTCTCCTGCACAGGCCTTGCCGGCAGGAAAAAGGTTTGTCATTGCCAGGATCAAAATCAAGGTTACAATGAATACGATTATTTTCATCACTTTTTCCTCATTATGAAAAAGACATAGCCATAGTAGTCTTTGTAGTTTTTGAAAAGGTTTGATTCCAGTTCCATTTCACTTTCCACAATCCGGCGGGCTTCCTTTACATCGCCATATTGGTTCAGGAAGTCCTTTTTCCGTGCTTCCATCAGACCGTAATAATTATGCTCCCAGGCGTATTGCGGTAATGTCATGTGAGCCAGTACCTGATAATCGCACGTTTCAATCACAGCCAGTTTTTCGCTTACGGTTCCGATTTCCGGATATACCGTATTCCAGTAGTCACGAATCTCTTCCGGAATATCCCTTTGGAGCCAGACAATTTCCGATACAACCAGGTACCCGCCGGGATTCAGCAGTCGTTTCCACGCTTTAAGCCCCTTTTCAAACCCCATAATGTAGATGGAGCCTTCCGACCAGATCACATCAAACATCTGATCTTCGAAAGGAAGCTCAAACATGGAAGCGTTGCGCGTTGAAATGGTTCCCTTTAGTGTATTCTTCTTTGCCCGTTTGTTCAATATGTTCAGAAAAGCGTCAAACACATCCACCGCTGTGATTTCACAATAGGCAATGCGGGCCAGCGTGAGAGACTGCCTGCCCGTGCCGCTGCCCACATCCAGGATGCGTGGATGGTCGGGAGGGGGATCGAGCAAACGGAAAGCCAGTTCGGTGTACTTGTCATCACCCGGGCCCTGCCTGTCGAGTTCTTTGAAAAACTCTGTGTAATAATCAGTCAGAATTGCCATGGTAATCAGGATCAACGTAAAAAAGGTTTGTATTCAGAAACTGTCGGGTTAACATCCCCTCCAAAAATAGAGGGGATTCAATTTTGCAGTAGACTGATATCGAAACAGCGAAATAATTCATAATTGGGCCGGTTCCGGTTCCAGTTTCGCCCCGGTCAACTGATTATTGTTTTTTTCATCGAAAAGCTCATCCAGCCAGTCAAAAACGATGTGACGTATCACCGTGAGGTTGGGAAGCATGTTCTTGCCGGCTGCTCCGATTTCCGCTTTGCCAATGACCATATCTTTTTTCGGATGCCGGATTTTTTCCAGTGCTTCCTCATGGAACTGGTGCGTTGCCGGGTAGGCCAGCTCATCCTCGCCCACCATCAGCAGGGTTGGGCATTCAATGCCGGACGGGTCAGCTGTGAACTCCTTGCATGCATCGAGCCACTCCTGTATGGTTGTTACATTCCATCGCCATTTGAATACATCCATCATATTGTATAAACCCGCCAGCCAGGATCCGAACACTCTTGTTCCATACTTGAACAGTGCCGAATTTTCATATTTCGCCAGGATTTTCAGTTCTTTGGCCTGTACAAGATAATCGTGCAGGTTTAAGATGATACTATTTGCGATAAGGGCTTTCACACGCTTGTCGTGCGAGGCGGTTTTTGTCGCGGAATAACCACCCAGACTCGGGCCAAACAGGGCCAGTTTTTCCATATCCACGTCAGGCCGGGTTTCCAGGTAATCAATCACCTTACTTGCGGCTTTATCCATATCCGGGCGCATATACATACCCTGGGCGGCCGTGTTGCCCATGCCGGGCAGGTCAACGGTTATGACGTTATAACCGCGTTCATTGTCGCCGATGCCGAACAAAAGGCACATATCCTCGCTGAAGGATTCTCCGCCACCGACAACATAAAGTGTGGGTTTCTTTTCGTTTGAGTGATCCGGTTTGATGAAGTATCCGGGCAACTTTTTTCCTTCAAAATCGATCTCAATGGCTTCAATGGGGGGATTGTAAAGCGCAGCTGCTTTACGGAAGTGTTTTACCGAAAGATCCCGGATTTCATTGTAGCGCCGGGTTTCTCTTACCGGACTCAGATTCATCAGTGCGGCACGGTTCAGATAATACGCACGCAGGAATTTTTCCCGGGCTGTGATGGTGTGGCCATGCGCGAGGCTTTTTTCGGCCTCCCGCTCTATGATACCAGCCAATTTGGTCAGTTCTCTGACCCATGCTTGCGTGTCGTACTGACCCACATTTCTAACCGCGTAAAACGCTTCTCCTATATCGGCGCCGCCTCTGGCTCCAAATGCCAGCAAGTACGAAAAGTAGGCGTCAGCGATGGGGTTCTTGTAGTAGAACTTCATTCTGCCCACAAGGGGCTTGTTGTATTTCGGAACGCTGTATTGAGGAAGTTTGGTCCCGTTTTCGGTGCTATCGTTTGCAGTTTTCATTTTCTTGTGGATTCAGGTGAATGGTGACGGCTTCACTCAAAATCTAACCACAAGAAGAAAACCGGCTTTTGTAAAAAAAATCGAAAGTTTGGTAAAAATTTCAGGCGGGAGTCGAAAATCGCTTGCGATACTCAGCCGGTGTCATCCCGCTCATTTTTTTGAAAAACTTCACAAAATGGCTGTAATCGTCAAAGTTCAACGACCATGCAAGCTCCTTGATTTCCGTATCCGTGGTGGCAAGCAGGGTTTTGGCATGCATGAAAATGACTTCGTTGATGATGTTCTTTGGGGTGGAGCGGTAAACCTTTTTTACCGATTCGGAGAGATAGGCCGGAGTCACCCCTAGGAGTGATGCGTAGTGGACAACCGATTTGTTTTTCTTATAGTTTTCGAAAACAAGACTTTTAAATCTCGTTGCAATTTTTTGATACCTGATTTCTACAAAGGTGCCGGTGGTTTTCATCTGGGATACAATGCGATTCACGAACACGACCAGGATCTGCATCAGATTGCGGATCACGAGCATGTTTTCTTCCTTCATCACTTTTTGCTCCAGAAGCATGAGCTCATACAGGCTGCTCAACATATGGTAGTCTTCCTCGCCAAGAGTGACGACGAGAGGCTGCAACCGGTGCAGAAACCCGTAGCTCTCGGTGAGGTGTGCCATACTTCCCAGATTTAAAAACTTCTCTTTAACATTCACAACATATCCATCCCAGAGCCCTGTTTTCTCCCATTTCAGTATTTGTCCCGGCACATAGATAACCATGGAGTATTTTTCCGTGATGGCATTGCTGTCAAAAACGCCAACTTTTGCCTCCACCACACTTCCAATGGCAAACTGGTAGTAGCCGGTAGAAAAAGGGCCCATACGCTGCACGATGCCGTCACCCAGTTCGCTGA
>SKYY01000138.1 GCA_007127665.1 Balneolales bacterium
ATACCCGTTGCTCCATAAAGCCCGAAGTTTTCCGTCACCGAATTCAAGCCCGTGAGCATGCGAAGAATATTCAGTCGGGCTCCCAGCCCAACAGCAACATAGTCGGTTGAGAACCCGTTGACGCCCTGCATGGAATCCGGTGAGCGGAACTGGCCAAAAGCCATGTCGCCATAGAAAGAGACCACCGGATTCAAGGAATAACGTACCTGAAAACCACCCTGAGCAGTAGTTTTGGAGTCAAAAGTAAAAAAGCCGGTGGTTATGCCTCCCTTAAGGTCAAGGCTCCAGTTGGATGGGTAATCCACAGCTCTTGCTTCCGGAACGGCGAAGAAAAAAAGAGCTATGACAGCAAACAGTATATTTCTCATAGTTCATCCTAAGTTTATTGGGTTAGCTGTTACGTTTTACAATAATCAGATTATCAAAAAAGGCGAAGGGAACCCCGGCAACCTGCTTATTTTCCAAATCGGACCTCCCACCAGTTCGACTCGTCCTTGAGCCACTTGTCAAACCAGCTTAATATAGCATCTTTCCACTGAAAAAACTTGTTGTAATCGAGAATATGGTGGTCCTGGTCTTCCACTGCCACAAAGGCCACATCACGTCCCAGCAGTTTGAGTGCCGTAAACATTTGCAGGCTCTCGCCGGGGGGCACGTTCGTATCCGACATGCCGGTGACCAGAAGAAGAGGAGTGTGGATGCGGTCGGCGTGGAACACCGGGCTCCTTCCAACATAAATATCATGCCTGTTCCAGGGATAGCTTCCTCTCGTGGCAATACCACTGTATTGGTAGCCCCAGAAGCCCTCGCCCCAGTAACTTGCCAGATTGCTGATACCGGCATGGGAAACAGCCGCAGCAAAGAGATCGGTCTCTGTAAGCAGATACATTGTCATGAACCCGCCATAGGAAGCTCCGATGGCGCCCACGCGCTCCGGATGCGCATAGGGGTGCGCCTGTAAAAAGGCACGGGTGCCCTGAATGATCTCGTCGCCTGCAATTTTTCCCCAGTCATTGACGTGCCGCGCCGAAAACTCCTGACCGTAACCGATAGCACCGCTGGGTTGTACCACATAGACAAGGTATCCTTTGGATGCGTACAGCTCCTTTGGATAGCGGCCCGCAAAGGCACGGGAAACCGGTGTTGTGCCCCCGTAGTAGTACACAATGACAGGATATTGACGGTTTTCATCAAAATCAGGCGGATAGTACACATGGCCGTCAATCGTCTCGCCGCGCTGATTCTCGAAAGTCCACGATTTCACCTCCCCGAACCGGATATTGCGATAGGCATCGGCCCCCGGATCATAAAGGACACGTGCCTGTGGATTTCGTCTCGTAAAATCGATCACCCACGCCTTCGGTGTATCGGATGCGCCGGAACCTCTCATCACCGCAACGGCCCTGTTGGACGCCAGGTCCATCGAATGCACAACATCCGGACCCCCTTCATACTTCCGGAAGCTGCGGTCACGCGTATCATAACGGTAAATCCGCTCGTATGCCTCCTCTGTGACCACAAAATAGATATACCGCCCGGTTTCATCCCACCGGGCAAGCGAAACCGAGGGATCAAAATCACGGGTGATCACTTCCGTTTCTCCCGTATCCCGATGGTAAAGATACGCCTGGGTGTCATAGTCATTGGCCAGCATCGTATCCGGAACATTTACCCCAAGTCCGTCGAAATCATTCGGGCCGCCCATAACCAGGATCCGATTACCATCAGGCGAATAATGCGCGGCTCCACCGGTGTTCAGACTGAACAGGGAGTCGATCTCCATGGTCTGAAGGTCAAGGATAACATATTCCAGTTTCCCGTAAGGAGCTTCATCATAGACCTCGTGGGAACGCATGTAAAGAATCTCTTTACCGGATGGATGGATGCTGCCGGACATGGTGGACAGCAGGCCGGCTGTGAGGCGCCGCGTAGTACCCTCGGGTACGTTCAACTGATAAAGGAATGTGCGCCTGTGGTAGCCCGGACGCCGGTCCTGGAGTCCATGATAACGAAGTACGCCATGGGTGCCCGGTTTGTGCTCTTCACGCAGACTGTACAGGACAAATGATGCGTCAGGCGACCAGCGGTACCCGGCGAACTCCTTCACGTCCCTCATCAGCCGCATTTTCTCACCCGTATCAAGATCCACTACCCACAGATCCGTACCGTTGTTTCCGGAAGTAGTGTAGCTGAACCTGCGTCCGTCAGGCACCCACTGCATTCCGGTGACAGTCGTCCCACCGGCATAACGACGGAACAATGAGCCGTCAGACGTTTTACGGATATCGATGCGGGATTCCGTGGAACCGTCCGGCGGAAGACTCTGCCGGACGTGGACGGCGGCCAGGTCACCGTCCGGGCTGATGGAGACGGCAGCGGGAGCAGGAGCATTGGAAATATCACGCTGCAAGACTGTCCGGGAGGGATCCAGAGTCCATACCAGCGATCCGGTGTGATCTCCGCCATCAAATGAGGCTTGCAAGGTCCAGTCGCTGAGTCCGGAATCGGCGGGATGCACCATCTTTATGAGCAGCATGTGCTTACCCTGTCTCATCTCGAAAGAGTGACTGGTACTGCCCGCTTCTTCGTCATCACCGGCCTGGACGGTTCGCTTGGTGGCGACTTCTTCGCCGTTCAGAAATACACGCATCATGCCGTGGCCGTGAAGGGTGAACGATCCTTCTACAAAACGGTCTGCACTTACATATCCCGCAACCCACAAGAGATCATGCATGCCGTCGGATCCGTCAGGCAGCTCAAGCAGACCTTCACCGTCCGCAGTGACGCGTCTCCATTCAAGCTGCCGGTCGCGGGACCATGATACCGGATCACCCTCCGCCGGAACCCATTCCTGATATCGGGCCAGATCCTTCTCAAGAAGCTGTGTCACAGACCATGCCGTACCGTCAATGCCCGCGACATCATGATATACCGGATTGTGTTCCGTAACAGGTCCAAGCATCAGCCAGGAATCCGGCTTCAGACCCCCGGGTTCCTCTGCATGAAGAACAAGAGGAAATGAGATAACTATGAAAAACAACAGTGCATAAAAAGGTAGGTGAAGATTTTGCATGTTCATGAGATTCATATTGATGAAGTATGTTATATGAGAGGCTTTTTAATCGGTTTTGTTTTACTTTTCCGAACCCGGGCCGGTGCCTGTCTGCTGTATCTCCCGCAACTTCTTTTGTGCGCGTTTACTCAAATCCTGAAACCGGGACTCCTGAAGTTCGTTATTGGTATACTGAAGATGAAGCCAGATAAGATAGGTGGCCATCACATCTTCGTAACAGTAAAGCTCAATGCGGTCAAGTTCTCCGCTGCGGAACATGTGCAGCACTTCATTACCCTCTCCGGTCATTTTAACAGGAATGCCTATCAGAGCACCTATATGCTTGAGTTTCGGAAAACTGCTTGCCCCAAAATTACTGAATTCATCCATCAGGTCAAGATTGTGTTTGCTGAAACGGTAACGGATGTCATATGCGTTCAGCCGCGGGGGCAGCTGAAGCCCGTGTTTCATGGCACGATACGTGATCAGAGGCAGATCAAACCCCTTGCCGTTGTGATGGATGACACCGAAATCCTTGAAACTGCTCAGCGTGTCGATAAGTGCCAGCAATCCCTCGCGCTCGTCCGCGCCGCTCCAGGACACTTTTTGTCGCGGTTCACCGGATGCCGTTATCCACAGGCCGACCCATGAAACCATCTGGTGATACATCGGTGGCAGAAATCCGGTCTTGCCACGGCCAAACTGCTCTGCCGCAAACTCCAGCATTTCATCATCATCTTCCGGTGGCGCTTCCAGCAACTCCCTCAGAAAGGGGATGTCAGGAATGGATTCAATGTCAAAAACAAAATACATGTGAGGCAGGTTTTGGTTTTGGCACAAGGTGCCGTTGGGTCTCCGGGTTG